>JAKAPB010000536.1 GCA_021823045.1 Actinomycetes bacterium
GGGTCCTGTTCTGTCCGTTTTATTTTCTGTATTGCTGGTGGATCTGGTCGCTTCTAGTCACGTTCGATCGAGGCGCCCAGGCTCCTAAGTTTCTCGTCAAGCCTCTCATAGCCACGATCTATGTGGGCGACCCCAGAGATCTCACTCTGGCCCTCAGCGGCTAAGGCGGCGATGAGCAAGGCGGCCCCGGCCCTAATGTCAGGGGCCTTGATTTGAGCCCCAGAAAGCCTATTGACCCCCCTGACTATCACGTGGTGGCCCTCGGTTCGGATGTTGGCGGCCATCCTCCTCAACTCATCGATGTACCTGAATCTCCCAGAAAATAGGTTCTCCGTGACTATAGAAACTCCGTCGGCGACCGAAAGTACCGCGACGATCATCGGTTTGTAATCGGTGGCTACTCCCGGATAAGGCAGGGTCGCCACGTCAGTAGCACGAACGCTTCCGTCGGAGCGGACCAAAAGCCCGCTCGAGTTCTCCGTTACTTCGACCCCCATCTTGCGCATCTTTCTTATCAACATCTCCATGTGGTCGTGTCGGGCACCATCTAGCTGCACCTCGCCGCCGAGGACTCCCACGGCGCAAATAAAGGTCGCCGCCTCGACTCGATCCGGAATTACCTCGTGATCCGCTGGAAGCAAACTTTTAGTGCCGATCACCCTGATATTGGAGGTGCCGGCGCCTTCGACCTTCGCCCCCATCTCCTGCAGCATCGCCGCCAGGTCACAGACCTCCGGCTCCCGAGCCGCATTTTCGATCGTTGTAACGGAGTCGGCAAGCACCGAGGCCATCAGAACGTTGTCGGTAGCGGTATGGGAGGGAAACTCGAGGACAATATCCTGTCCGACTAATTCGTCGCAGACCCCACTGACGTAACCGTGGCTAACTGAAAAGGTGCATCCAAGGTGGCTTAGGGCATCGAGGTGCATGTCGATCGGCCGATGACCAAAGTCGTCGCCCCCAGGAAGCGACACCCTAGCCCTCTTACTCCTCGCCATCAATGGGCCGAGGACCACTATCGAAGCCCTCATCTTGTCGACGAGCTCGTAGCTTGCGACCGGTATGAGGTCCTCGGTTGCTGGGGTCAATATTGAAAGGGTGTTTGGGGTCTTCCAGGCCACCTCAGAACCCATAGACGAAAGGAGCTCGGCCATGATAGCCACGTCGGTAATCTCCGGCACATTGCGGATGATATGCTCACCCTCACACAGCAGTGTGGCCGCCATCAGCTTCAAAACCGAATTCTTGGCTCCCTGGATCTTGATGGTGCCATTAAGGGGTCCACTCTGGGAGACAATTAGCTTCGTGGACTCCAAAACCTCTCCTATCCGAGGACCTTCTCAGGGAAACTCTAACCCGACGCCCGCGCCGATTACGACCGAGTGCCGCTAAGAGAACCGGACTCGTGCTAGAGATTATAGCCAGTCCATTCCGATCGAATCTGTCCTGAGTCCGAGCAGCACAAAATCGAAAGTACCCTTTAGTAGCCTTCGCACCTGGTCAAGGCGGAAAGAGTGGCCCTTATAAATAACAGGAGTTCGACACATTGGGGATTCATGCCCGTGAGCACCAATTGAGGTGACCTCAATTGAGATACCAGTGAGCACAGTTTCGCCAAACAGAGTGACGCCCGCCAGGTAGACAATTCCGGATCAGGGTCGTCCGGATCAGGGTTGAAATGCGCTTTGGCTTGTAATCCACTTAGCCTTATAGTGGTAGCTTCCAAACAGACCTGGGCAACCTGTCGCAGTGCGTCAGTCAGTTTCTCAGGGCCTGCCTCGTCCCGAGATCGATTATCTGAGTTTGCCATCGAACTATCCCTTAGATCTAACGCCGCCTGGATTAGCTCGATACTGCTAGAAAGTACCTCCGGATTGAAGAGTGAAATGGCCCGTGCGAAGTCCTCTTCGATGCGGGCCTTCTCCCGGGTGCTATCTATTGGTATGTTGCTCGGCGCACCCCAAGTTGGGATAGCGGCCATTTCAGCTTCATGCAATGGGTCTCTGACTCCAACACAAATTGAATATCTTGACTTAGCAATCGGGGGGAAATGTCGGGCCGATCGGCCAGAAAATAGCAGTACCGACGGTATAAAAGTTGGCTATTTGAGCGAACCGGCTATTCGATTTAGAATCGAGCAGTCTTGTCCTTAGGGCTAATATAACATGCACTCTTTCTTGGCTTCATTTTGCCATTCATAAGCGGTATTAATTGGACCCTATTGAAACCTTTCCGCCATTTACTCTCCGAAATCGAACTCGGATGTCATCGACTTTGTTCGCAATTGTCCTAGTAGGACGTCAGACCGAATCGGGAAGCAGGAAGGCTTCGATATTGGACAACTCGTCCTCAATTATTCTCGGATCGGACCACCCATGGCCCTGTCCCTCGTACTTAATGTAGCTACATGGTCCGCCTACCAAGGCCACGAAATCGTCGGTCAGATAGGCCGGAACTACCGGGTCTTCGCTACCTTGAAAAACGAGTAACCTCGAGGTCACTTCGGAGGCCCAGGATACCGGGGAACGC
>JAKAPB010000537.1 GCA_021823045.1 Actinomycetes bacterium
GTCCAGGTAATTGTATATGCAGGAGCCATCGTCGTTCTCTTCCTATTTGTGATCATGCTTCTTGGCGTAGACAGGCGGGAAGTGATTCAGAGGGATCCGCTGCCAGCGCAAAGGCCGCTAGCGGTGTTTGCGGCGATCCTGGTCCTTTTGGAGATCGGCCTGCTAGCCCGATCGCACTGGTCCACCGGGCAACCTTCGGTTGTGGGGCCGACAAATGGTCCAGGGTCCAATATCGTGGAGCTGGCTAGGGCGGTCTTTACTACCTACCTTCTTCCGTTTGAAGCTACCTCGGCATTACTTGTTATTGCGGTGATCGGGGCGGTGGTACTCGCTAGGCGGGCAGCGACTCCAACCGATACGGTCAGCCAATTGAATACCGAGAGTTCGGACATCTTGGTGGAAGCGGCAGCTGACCCAGCAATATCTTCCGACGAGGGGCAAAGGAGCCATCAATGACAATTCCGGGGAGCTGGTATCTGACCCTGGCCGCCGTTATTTTCTCCATGGGAGCCTTGGGCTTGCTGGTGAGGAGGAACGTGCTTGTGATGTTCATGTGTATTGAGCTCATGCTCAACGCAGTGAATTTGACCCTGGTGACATTTTCACGGATGCTCGGTGACATTGGAGGGCAGGTACTGGTCTTTTTCGTATTAGTAGTTGCCGCCGCCGAGGTGGTTGTGGGTCTTGGTATTATCGTTTCGATCTTCAGGCGCAGGGCGAATGTCACCGCCGATGACTTGCACCTTTTGAAGGGTTAGCCGAATGGTCTCATTTGTTGCACTTATTCCACTGTTTCCGATTGTCGGATTCTTTCTTTTGCTTCCGCTTGGAAAGAAGCTTGGCTATCCTAAAGCCGGTTGGTTGGGCACAGCGGCGATCTTCCTGTCGTTCGTCGCGTCCGTAATCACCTGGCTAGGCTTGTTGAGTAGGACTGGAACACACCGAGTATTCGTCGATCACCTCTTTACCTGGATGAATGTTGGGTCACTCAGGCTTGGTATTGATCTGTATCTGGATCCACTCTCGATGACTATGGTCCTGTTCGTCACCGGAGTCGCGACGATAATTCATGCTTACTCAATCGGGTATATGAAGGGCGACCCTAGGTTCCACCAGTTTTTCGTCTATTTGAACCTCTTCGTGTTTTCGATGATTGTGCTGGTTCTCGCCGGAAATATTCCACTGGCGTTTGTTGGTTGGGAGGGGGTCGGTGCATGCTCCTACTTCCTGATCTCCTTTTGGTATGAAAAGCCCAGCGCTGCAACTGCTGGCAAGAAGGCATTCATTGTAAACAGGATCGGAGACTTCGGCTTTTTGCTGGGGAGCTTTCTTCTGTTTTATTGGGTCGGTACACTGAACTACGCTAACCTCTTTGGCGGCCACCTCATACTCAGCAAGGGCAGCGCGACGGCAATCGCCTTGCTGTTTTTCCTTGGTGCCGCGGGAAAATCAGCTCAGTTGCCTCTGTTTACTTGGCTCGTCGATGCTATGGAGGGCCCAACCCCGGTGTCGGCTTTGATCCACGCAGCAACCATGGTTACTGCCGGTGTCTATTTGATGGCGAGGCTAGCCCCGATTCTACATTTGGCCCCTACGGCGTCGATGGTGATTGCCGTGGTCGGCGTACTCACAGCGTTTGTTGCTGCGATGGCTGCTACCTCCCAAGATGATATAAAAAAGGTGCTGGCCTATTCGACGGTCAGCCAGCTCGGATATATGTTCTTGGCCGTGGGGTCGGGAGCATACGTCGCCGCTATTTTCCTTATGGTAACCCACGCCTTCTATAAGGCACTCCTCTTCTTAGGTTCAGGTTCTGTCATCCACTCCATGCACGACGAGCAGGACATCAAGAAGATGGGACGGCTAAGACGATATATGCCGATCACGTCGGTGACCTTTATAATCGGTTGGCTATCGATTGCTGGCTTTCCCCCGTTTTCAGGATTCTGGTCAAAGGGAGATGTGCTAACATCGGCATTTCAGAAGAGTCCATTGTTGTGGCTTGTCGGGGCGTTGACTGCAATCCTCACCGCCTACTACATGGGTCGAGAAGTGATGCTCGTCTTCTTCGGTGATTCTCGGTGGAAGGCCATTTCGGGATCTGGCCATCCAGGGGGACATGAGGCCGGGGAACATGAAGGCGACATGCACGTGAGTGCCCCGCATGAGTCGCCAAGGATTATGACCCTTCCGCTGATCATCCTGGCAGTACTCGCCGTACTCGGCGGCCTTTTGAACTTGCCCTTTGCCAGCTCAACGAGATTCCTCGAGAACTGGTTGACCCCGGTGTTTGGGACGGCACTTGTTGCCAATACACTCTCCGGTACCGCCCAGGTCGTGCTTGGTTCGATGGACGCAGTGTTTGCAGTGATAGGTATATCTTTAGCCTGGTCGTTATGGCGGACGAATTGGGATCAGCCGAACCTAGAGCCGGCACTTCTCAAGCGTGCTTGGGGAATCGATCTGGCGTATGACGCAGTCTTTGCCAGGCCTAGCACCGCTTTGGCGCTCAAGATGGACA
>JAKAPB010000022.1:0-1410 GCA_021823045.1 Actinomycetes bacterium
GGGGGGCCGCAACCGATAAGGGTCTGGTCAGGACTATGAATCAAGATTCCATGGTCGCAAACGGCAAGGTTTTTGCCGTGGCCGATGGAATGGGTGGTCACTTTGGGGGAGAGGTAGCCTCAAAGATAGTCGTAGATTTTCTGACCAAGCTAGAGGGCTTTGCGGGCAAACAAGGACTGTTTGAGGCGGTCAAAGAGGCAAATGTAGCCGTATTTGAACATTCGCTTACGACGCCTGAGCTATCGGGCATGGGGACCACGCTTACGATGCTGGTGCCATTCGAGGCGAATGAGGAATTTGATCGAGACCTTTTAGAGATCCTTTCGGTCGGGGATTCTCGGGCCTACTTGCTGCACGATCTCGACCTAATCCAGGTTACTGAGGACCACACCTACGTAGGCGAGCTTCTGCGCTCAGGACGAATTTCCGTGCAAGACGCTTCGATGCACCGTGCTAAGCACGTTTTAACCAGGGCGGTTGGAGTTGAACCCGATATAGAGGTCGATCTTTGGGAGATCGAGCCCTATGAAGGTGATGTGATACTGCTCTGTTCGGACGGACTTACCAATGAGCTTGTGGAGCCGCAGATTCGGAAAGTACTCATCGAACATAAGGACCCACAATCGGCTGCCGAGGAACTCGTTAGCATGGCCAAAAAGAGTGGGGGAAGCGACAACATAACGGTCGTAGTCGTCAGGGTTGCCGAGATTTCCTCGTTGCCCTCGGATAGTCGTGGTACAGCATTAGGTCGCGACGTCGGATCGGGCTCGCAGCTTGGTCGCAGAGCCGATCCCGCTGAGCAGGAGCGCCCGAAATCCCCACTATCGAGGATATCTATTTCTACGAATACCAGGCGAGCGGCGATTACTGCCATTCCCAGCCCAATTCCAAAGCGCGAAGTGCAGCGAACCTCGTTGATTATGAAGATGATAAGGACCACCCTTTTCGTCTTAGCCGTCGCCGTAGTAGCTGCCGTAGTCGCCGGAGTCATCGACTTGTACGCAAAGAACTCCTACTACGTCGGCACCTCAGGGAAGTACGTCGCTATCTACCAGGGGCGTAAGGGCGGTGTTCTGTGGTTCGATCCGAAACTGGTCAAGGTGACTAGTGTCCAACTATCCTCGGTGAACCAGGCGCGTCAGGTCGAATTGAATAGTGGAGTAGTCGAACCATCTCTTAGCGCAGCGAACCTATTCATCTCTAACTTGATGTCCGAGGTGAATAGCCAGAAGCAGTTTCAAACCACCTCCACGACACTTGGGAGCGGGTAGCGATGGATAGGCGAATTTCCCAGATTGGCCTCGTGCTCCTGTTTCTTTTTGGGGCCCTTTTTTTACAGCTGAACAACCTCCAGGTCATTCAAGCTAAGAAGCTAGCAAATGCCCCCGGAAATGTCCGACAAGTAGTCAA
>JAKAPB010000022.1:1420-12060 GCA_021823045.1 Actinomycetes bacterium
CGTTCTCCCTTCCAAGAGGAGCGATCCTGACCGGGGATGGCAAGGTGATAGCGGAGTCCAAGCCGGTCAATGATGTATACCACTATCAGCGGGTCTATCCCTATGGGAGCCTCTATGGAGACGTTACGGGCTTTTATTCGATCGATTATGGAGTTACTGGTATCGAAGCAGCGTACAACAAGTACTTGACTGGCCACACCCCTACCATTCGATCCCTTACCGATCTTCTAAACTCGACCTACGTTACGGACTCGGTGACGACCACCATCTCCTCGAATTTGCAACAGGTTGCAGATTCCGCATTAGGGAGTCGAAAAGGGGCCGCAGTCGTGATTCAGCCGAATACCGGTGCGATTCTTGCCATGGTTTCCAATCCAGGCTACGACCCGTCACCTTTGGCATCGCACTCCGGCGCTACAGAACAGGCGGCTTGGAAGTCCCTTATTACCAATCCGAATCAGCCGCTACTCAATAGGGCTATCGCTAGGGCCTACCCCCCTGGGTCCTCGTTTAAAATAGTGACGACTTCAGCGGTTTACGACCATGATCCATCGATAGCATCGATCAACTTCCCTCCGGTGACCCAGATCCCTTTGCCCCTTACCACCAACACCCTTCATAACTACGCTTACGAGAGCTGCGGAGGCACCATTCCCCTGCTCCTGAAGGTCTCCTGTGATACTGGTTACGCCCAGATTGGCCTCAAGCTGGGAGCGGCTAATCTTTCAGACGAAGCCGCCGCCTTTGGCTTTAACCAGGTACCACCGCTCGACATAGGAGGGGCAGCCGCTTCTACCTTTCCACCGGCTTCATTTTTCAATCGCAACCTACCTCAACTTGCTTATTCTGCGATAGGGCAGGGTAATGTCAGCGCCACTGCGCTGCAGATGGCGATGGTCGGCGGTGCAATAGCGGACGGAGGACTCATGATGACACCGCACCTGATGTACCAGATAAGAAATTTTCAAGACCAGGTAATCAAGCAGTACCAACCGAAGGTATACAAGGTGGCAACCTCTCCTGCCACCGCTAGCATCGTGACCTCCGAGATGGAAGGTGTTGTCCAAGGTGGAACGGCATCGGGTATCGCAATACCTGGCGTAAAGATAGCGGCAAAGACCGGTACTGCGCAGACGACACTAGGCGCCGGTTCGACGATTTCTGGGGCTGACAACTGGATGGTGGCCTTTGCGCCGGCCAACGCACCAACCGTTGCCGTAGCGGTAGTGGTTCCAAAGCAAGCGGGACTGGTGGGAATTTCAACGGGCGCGACTCAGGCGGGTCCGGTAGTCAAGGCGATATTGCAAGCGGCGCTGGGCGCCGGGTGATTGGGGACAGGTAAGAGATGGCCAGCATTTTGGAATCGCCTTATGGCGGAAGATATGAGGTAATTCAAAAGCTTGCGCGTGGAGGCATGGCCGAGGTGTACGAGGCCAACGATAACTTACTAGATCGGCGCGTCGCCCTGAAGGTGTTATTTCCAGAGCTCTCAACTAACGAGGCCTTTGTCGAACGCTTTAGGCGAGAAGCACAGGCGGCGGCCAACTTATCACATCCAAATATCGTCTCCGTATACGACTGGGGACAGGCGGACAACACCTACTACATCGTCATGGAACTCGTGGAAGGCAAGACCCTCTCGAGGGTGATAAAGGAGAAATCCCCGTTAGATCCGAAGGCGGCCGCCGCGATCGCAGCCGACGTTGCTGCTGCCCTTTCTTTCGCCCATAAAAATGGCGTAGTCCATCGTGATATCAAGCCTTCTAATGTGCTAATTACCCCAGATGGACTGGTGAAAGTGGCTGATTTTGGAATCGCTCGCGCACTATCGGGAGATTCGGACCTGACTCAAACTGGATCGATTATGGGGACGGCAACATACATCTCCCCCGAGCAGGCACAAGGCGGAGAGCTCGACCTCCGAAGTGATATCTATTCGCTGGGAGTCGTACTCTATGAGATGGCAACGGGTGGGGTGCCCTTTACCGGGGAGACCCCTTTGGCCATCGCATATCAGCACGTACGGGAACCCGTGCCTTCGGCCCGTAGGTTTAATCCTGAGATACCCGTCGACCTCGATTTGATAATCAACAAGGCACTTCAGAAAGATCCATCGGACAGGTATCAGACCTCAGCAGAAATGCGCGCCGACCTAAATCGGTTTGAACAGGGTAAAGAGATAGAGTTCGCAAAAGCCACCAGGGATGACGCTACCCGTGCGATGATTCTCGTTCCTAAGATCATCACTATATCCGATGAACCGGAAACGATAACTTTCGAGCCGATTACCGATTTTCCATCCGATCGAAAGATGGGTGCCGGAATGGCCATCCTTGTCGGCTTCTTGGCCCTACTGATCCTCGCCGGAGTAGTCTTCCTGGGGGGGAACGCTCTCGGCCTCTTCAAGAAGACGACTTCCCAAACCGCAGCTTCAGCCACACTAGTTTCGGTTCCCGCCGTAGTCGGTCAGCAGCTCGGCGCAGCAGAACAGAGCCTTTCCGGCCTGGGGCTAAATATCAATACCACCTATTCACAATCGACCAAAGCCGCCGGGACGATCACCTCACAAAATCCGAAGGGCGGAGCATCGGTGCAAAAAGGCTCGACGGTGAATCTGGTCGTCTCGACCGGTCAGGCGATGATTAGTGTCCCCAATGTCACCAAAGTAAATATCTCGACCGCCGAGACGACCCTTTTAAATGCGGGATTTAACGTTTCGACCAGCTATGTTGCGGACAAACTTCCCTTGGGGAGCGTGGTGAGTCAGACTCCGGCTGGAGGGTCGAGCGCAGCCAAAGGCTCGACGGTGAATCTGGTCGTCTCCAACGGACCGGCTCAAGTCACCGTACCTAATGTCGTGGGTCAGCAACTAGCCCAGGCGGCGAATACCCTCGGAACGGTACAGCTATCGGTTGGAACGGTTTCCTACCAGGATTCACTCCAGGCACAAGGGACCGTTTTAGATACGACGCCCGGGCCCGGTACGACCGTTGCTCCTAATTCGGCGGTCGACCTAATCGTCTCGACCGGTAATGCCCCTGGATCATCCACGACGACTACGGCGCCACCCGCTACGACGACAACGGTCCCGAGTACGACGACCACCACGACGCCGACCACGACGACTACGGCGCCACCCGCTACGACGACAACGGCGCCAGGATGAGCCCCGAGGCCGCTATCAGACCTTAGCTAAGGTCATTTCCAAGAAGTTGCGTACTACCGTTCTTCCCTGTTCGGTCAGGATCGACTCAGGGTGGAACTGCACACCTTCTATCGGGAACTCCTTGTGCCGGATACCCATTATGTAGCCGTCGTTGGAATGTGCGGTAATTTCGAGTTCTGCTGGAACAGATTCTGGTTCTATAACTAAGGAATGGTATCTAGTCGCCGTAAATCCTTGTTCCATGTTTACAAAGACGCCCTTCGAGTCGTGGGTTATCTGGGACGTCTTTCCATGCATGAGGATCTTTGCCCGTACGATTTTGGCACCAAAAACCTCCCCGATGCACTGGTGACCTAAGCAGACGCCGAAAGTAGGAATCTCTTTGGAGAGGCTCCGCAGTATCTCGTTCGATAGGGTCGCCTCCCTCGGGTGTCCAGGACCAGGGGAAATGAGGATCCCATCAGGTCTGAGGGCGGCGATCTCTCTAACGTCGACCTTGTCCGCCCTAAAGACGATTGGGTTCGCCCCGGTTTCACCTATATATTGGACCAGGTTGTAGACGAAAGAGTCGAAGTTGTCTATTACGACTATCTTCTGTTGGGAGAGGTTGTCGCTGCAATTCAAGTCGTGCGAGAGAGCTCTGTTCGTCCGATTTAAGTCCATAGGTAGATCCTAGACAGATGGAGTTTTTAGATGAGTCCAAAGTCGAAGACGCGTCGATCTTCAAAGGGCCCGACGCCTCCAAAGCTGAGCAAGCAGTCACAGAAAAAGAGCTCAGATAACAAGGCGGCCGCCTCTTCGGGCCGTTACACCCCTCCTATACCGCGGAAATTCAAAAGGAGCGATCCCCGGATGCTCTATATAATTTTCGGTCTGCTGGGGCTGGGCGTACTGCTGATCCTCCTCAACTACCTGGACCTTCTACCGGGTGGGGTGTCGAGCTGGTATTTGTTGGTTGGTCTTGTGCTGATATCGGGGGGATTTTTCGTTGCAACCGGGTATAGATGAGAGCAAGGCAACTGCGGCTCGCACAAGATGGGGATAACTGTCGGACCGATGCGGAGGAGGCAGTTCCAGAGCATGCCTAGCTGCCCCTTATTAATCGAAGTTAACTAGGACGGATTGTTGACCAAACGGCGCCTTTACATCATTTGCGAGATGGCTCTGTGGTATTTGCCGATAGCGGTGTCACTGCTTTTACAGAGGACCTTCACCGGGTGGACGGGCTATGCACCACTTATAAGTGGAGGGTCCCCTGGATCCTCTATAGTGCGATTTCCAAAGGCATTCCTAGTGATTCCGTTACTGGTCGCCGTGCTACTGGCGGTCAAGCAGAAACGTATAGCAGTAGTCGTGAGCTCCTTAGTAGTTGTCCTTCTGGCACTGTCGTTTCTATTTGCATATCATCAGTCAGGCCCGGGTCCAGCCGGGCAACGGCTCACTAACCACCTGTCGTTCACAATGTATTTTCAACTCGAATACCCCGATTCAACCGTCGCTTTTGTTTCGATATTCATGTCATGGCTAGCCACCGCGGGATTGGGGCTAATACCTTTTCTCCGACAAAAGGCTGATGGGCCTTGAGTTAATCGGATCTTCGACCGAAGTGTGGGATTAGTGCGCAGAGTCGACCACTGGAGAATGATCTTGACGCCAATCTTTTTGTTCGCTCAGGTCGCAGGGTGAGGCTGGCTACTTCAGGCACTGAGGCACTTGAGAATGTCCGAACCGTGCTCACGCATAGGCCCGAGCCTTGCGACAAGCTGTCGATGAGGTCCACGGCCTGATTCGAGTGTGCCTAGTGGTCGGCATGGTCACAGCATGCAACTTCACTTACCAATAGTGGCTGGGACATAAAAGCACCGATTAGTGACGCACTCGTATGAAATGTGAGCACTTCACTATCAGGGTTGTGCCTGCAGACCATGCTGAGAAGTAGCTTTTTTGGGGCGCTCATTCAAAATAAGCAAGTATCCAGGACTGCAACATGGCGACGATGAATTGCTGCGAACTCGATCGACCATCTCGCAGTTGATCGATCTGGTGATAACTATCAAGCTGGTGATAACTATCAAGGCTCACAAAGTAGCGTATAGACATGAGAATCTTTGTGGCTGGCGCAAGTGGGGTAATCGGGCGGCGCCTCGTTCCGCTACTAGTGGCGCATAGCCATGATGTCGCCGCGATGACCCGCACCGAGAGTAAGCTCGAAGAGCTGCAACTCATGGGGGCTACGCCGATTCTCTGCGATGTCTTCGATCGCGATGAATTGGCTCGTGTCGTAACTGCGTTCGAGCCCGATATCGTCATCCACCAACTTACCGACCTGCCTGACAATCCCACACAGATCCCTGAATACTTCGCCGCAAACAATCGGATACGACGAGAAGGAACGACGAACCTCGTCGATGCAGCCCAAATCTGTGCTGCCAAAGTCATGGCCCAAAGTGTCGCTTGGATCCTTCTGGGAGACGGTGGATTCGCGTTGGAGTTCCTCGAGAGTACGGTCCTTGCTGCAGGGGGAGTCGTTCTGCGATATGGTCAGTTCTACGGACCAGGGACCTATTTCGAATCAGACCCGCCAAGTCCGCCGAGGGTGCACATTGATGATGCGGCCAGAAGAACTTTGGATTCCCTCTCAGCCCTCAGCGGAGTGCTAAGCATCTACGAGCCCTAGATGACCGAGGAAAGGGAAGGCGCATCTCGGAACCGAGGTTAGCTACGTCGAGCCTAGAGAACCACCGTAGACCACCCTCGTCAACTGCCCGGTATTGGTCAATGACGAGATCATTGACACGGCTGGATTCCGAGACGGTCAGCCCGGGGGAGTGCACTGACCGGACTTACCAGGATGGGGTGTGGATATTGGGAGGCTGCTTAAGAGCCAACTTTTCTATGGGCCGCTTTAGATCCAGCGGCTCGGTATCTACATTTAGGTTTCCAAGCTAAGTGACTAGTCCCTTCGAGTTTCGAAGGTGGAAGCCGATTAGGAGGTTTGCCGGTTCACGAACTTGCAAAGGGTGAGGGATCACCGACTTTAGGTTGTTAAATAGGCTCCGGCCACGCCGGCCCGGCGCAAGCTTACCTGGAGTAGGCACCCTTGGTCGGTCCAGACGGATCAGCTAGCTTATACACGCCGATACGAACGAACCGCCAGCGGAATGAAGACAGCGATAATGGCTATGAGCCAAAGGACGCTCTCGATTCCACCACGTATGGCGGGTCCCCCTAGGGCGAGCGACCGCATCTCATTAATTACTATTGTCACCGGCTGATGCTTTGCAAAGACCTGGAGCCAACCGGGCATAGAATTGACCGGTACGAATGCCGAAGAGACGAAGGTTAGTGGAAATAACCAGGCCAGCCCGAAGGACTGAACCGTCTCTTCGTTTTTAAAGGCCAAACCACAGTAGGCGGAAACACAGCAGATCGCAACTCCGAAAACTGCCCCGAGGATGAGCATCAAAATGCCGGCGCCGACTCCATTGTGAAATCTGAAACCGACTGCGAATCCAACTAACAGGATTACGATGACCGTTACGACTAGCCGAATGGTATCGGCGATGAGTCTTCCTAACAGGACGGCCGATCTTGCCATAGGCATGGAGCGAAATCGGTCGATCACCCCAAGCTGGATCTCCTTAGCAAGGCCAATCGCCGTGCCAAATGAGGCAAAGGCTGCTGACTGCGCTATTATCCCAGGCATCAAATAGTCTACGTAACCACCGGGCACCGATACAGAAATTGCCCCCCCGAAGACGTAGCGGAAAAGCAGGACGAACATTACCGGCTGGATAATGGTGAAAAAAATAAAAGCGGGGACGCGCAGCCAGACCAGAAGGTCACGTTTGGAGACTATCAAGGCGTCGCTTATGCCGTACCGGAGTCTCTCAATCTGAGTTAACTCCACTGTCTTGGGAGCCTCCTTGACGATTTGACTAGCCATTTGTTACCTCGCCAGAGCTTTTCGAAGTCACCTTTTTACCCTTTCGACCTTGCTTGACGACATCATCTTCGGCTGAAGTGCTAGCGGCATGCCCGGTAATTGCGAGGAACACGTCGTCGAGAGACGGTCGGTGCAACGACAGCCCTTCGACCTCGACTCCCGCAGAGTCGAGGTTCCTTACCGCCATGGCGAGAGCGTTAGTTCCGTACTGACCTACTGCTACCGAGATCTTTGCTGATTTGGGGTCTAATATCGGTTCCGTTGGGGAAAGTTCGACCACCGCACGCTTGGCATCTTCTATCCTCCCGGGGTCGACCACCGTGAACTCAAGCACGTCGCCGCCTACGCGATCCTTGAGCTGTCCAGAGGTTCCCGTCGCAATTACCTTACCCTGGTCTATAACTACTATTTGGTCGGCGAGCACGTCAGCCTCTTCTAAGTATTGAGTAGTAAGGAGCAGGGTCGTCCCCTCTTCGACGAGGTCCCTTATAACTCCCCACATTCCGATGCGGGCGCGTGGATCAAGCCCGGTGGTCGGCTCGTCTAGGAAAAGAACCGATGGGTGACCGACCAGACTTGCAGCGAGATCGAGCCGCCTCTGCATGCCTCCCGAATAGGTCTTGCTCGGCCGATCACCCGCTTCGATGAGATCAAAGCGTTCTAGTAGCTCCTGAGCCCTGCTCTTAGAGCCCTTTTTGTTTAGGTGGTAGAGCCTGCCCATGATCTCCAAGTTTTCTCGACCCGTTAACTCTTCCTGGATCGCTGCGCTCTGGCCCGCTAGGCCGATGAGCTGGCGCACTTTAGCTGGATCGGCCAAAACGTCACAGCCCTCGATAAAAACAGATCCTGAATCGGGCCGTAAAAGGGTAGTGAGGACCTTTATGACGGTAGTCTTTCCCGCACCATTGGGTCCAAGAAGTCCGAGCACCGTTCCCCGCTCTACGGACAAGCTGACCCCGCGGAGTGCTTCAACCGCTCCAAAGCTCTTCTTTAGATCGCTAACTTCTACGGCGACTTCCAATTAAACTTCCATTCTCCCGTTGGGTCTGACTACACGGTAGGTAAGAACCAAGGTCCTGTCTTGAGCGAGCCTACCAAACGATGTTGAAGACTCCAAATAGTTTCTATACATGCTGTGAATAGTTAGCAGAATTGTTACCAGCAATCCAGCCGCAACGGTCGTCATGGCCTGAAAATGGTTTTAGCGAAAGGCCTCGGTTTTGGCGGACCGATAGATCGGGCGCGCTAAGACTAATTTGCTCGGCATTTAGCATCAGTCCCAAGGGTGCAATTGTCGGTCTAATGGCGGGCCTAGCTTTTAGGATTTCTCTGCTTAAAGCCTGCTCTACGAGCTTTTTATTAAGCTCGCAGGGTCCGGAGGTGGGCGTTTGCCCATCTAGTTCACCGCTGTACGTGGCTCTTCGGTCAGAGTCTTTCGATGATCGTTGCGTTTGCTAGACCGCCGCCTTCGCACATCGTTTGGAGGCCGAAGCGGCCATTGGTCCTTTCCAACTCGTTCAAAAGGGTGGCGAGGAGTTTGGTCCCCGATGCTCCCAAGGGGTGACCTAGTGCGATCGCACCACCGTTGACATTGACCCGATCCATGTCTGGATGGATCTCCTTTTCCCAGGCGAGGACGACCGACGCAAAGGCCTCATTGATCTCAATTAGGTCGATATCGTCTATGGTTAGCTTGGCTCGCTCGAGGACCTTTTTAGTCGCTGGAATCGGACCGGTAAGCATTGTTACCGGGTCTACTCCAGCGAGCGAGAAGGAATGAAACCTTGCTCGAGGTGTCAATCCGAGTTCGTTGGCCTTCTCCTCGCTCATTATCAGCACCGCAGAGGCGCCGTCGGTGATCTGAGAGGAGTTTCCTGCGGTGACCTTACCGCCCTCTTTGAATGCCGGCTTGAGCCCGGCCAGCGCCTCGATTGTCGTGTTGGGCCTAACGCCCTCATCCGCTGATATTGCTTCTTCGGTTAGGTTTCCTTCGTCATCTTTCTTTCCAATAGGAATAATCTCTCGGTCGAATCTCCCCTCTTGCTGCGCCTTAGCCGCCCGCATATGACTCATTAGACTGTACTGGTCGAGATCTTCCCGGCTGAGCCCCCACATCTCGGCGATCATCTCAGCCGAAATTCCCTGGTTTACCAACCCACCTCGATCTTCATACCTCTCTTTGACCTTGGGCCCAAATGGCCAGCCCATCCCGGATACAACGCTCGATCCAAGGGGAACGCGGGTCATGGTCTCCACGCCGGCTGCGATGATGATCTCATGAACACCGGACATTACGGCCTGAGCTGCGAAGTGTGCCGCCTGCTGGGAGGAGCCGCACTGGCGGTCAACTGTTGTAGCGGGGACACTTTCGGGAAAACCAGCGGCCAGAACCGCATTGCGAGCTATATTTACACCCTGCTCGGCGACCTGCATGACACAGCCCATTATGACGTCTTCGACTAGTTCGGGATCAAGACCATTTCGCTCAACGAGGCCCTTGAGGACTTCGGCGGCGAGGTCGGCAGCATGCCAGCCCCTTAGCGATCCATTTCTCTTTCCACCCGGCGTCCTTAGTGCGTCTACGATTACTGCGTTCGCCATCTTTTCCTCCGTAGGTTCTAACACCGACTCCAGCTGGTTGGACGCCGGTTGCTATGTGTTCTTTCGCAAGATCGACCATCGAATCGGCGGCCCTGCAGCTGCCGATCCACAATCACGACTCTATCAAAATCAGACCTTGTATTTTGTGCGGCGGGCAGATGACATGAGAAAGCTCTGGTGAAAAAGGTGACCGCCACCGCAAAGGTACCACCATGTTTTCCTGTGCATTTATGCCACGGGCACGAATTGGCTCTAGAATCCTTATCAGAGGAAGAATTAGATCGTCGCAGTGGGCGTTAATTTGCAGTGGCGGTTTTGTTGATTAGATGAGCTAAGTCTCACCTTCGTCTCAAAGAGGGATAACCCAGATAGGCGAGAATTGTTACAGTCCGAGGTTAGAAGACCTCACCGATTCTACCGATGGAGTATCGTATGTCGCAGAGTACATTTCGTTCGCCGAAAAAGACATTACCTAAGATAGCACCATTGTCCTTGGGGTTGGTGGCTGTGTCTGCCCTCGCAGGAGCTGTCGTGACCGAAGCTACTTTGCACTTCGGTCAAGGGTCGTCTACCGGAGTACCGTCGTCGGTGCAAGTGAACTATCCGAACATCGAAAAGGCCGCAGTTGCATTTGCGACTACCAAGGACCCCAATGGGGCGCCATACAGTGTCAAGTCGGTAAAGGCGAATGCAATTTCAGGTCAGTTCATCGTTGAACTAACTGGACAGAACAGTGTTGACATTACCGTAAAGGTACAAACGAGTTCTTTGGGGAAGGTGGTTTCGGTAACGATCGAACACTCGAAGGAAAATCCTATCCCTAGCATCGTCCAGGGTGTTATAAGCTCTACAGGGATTGGATCCTCGGAGTCTACTCTTAGGACGTCCTCCGTAGTAGTTCAGGCTCCGACTCCCGTAATAAGCAAC
>JAKAPB010000538.1 GCA_021823045.1 Actinomycetes bacterium
ATTCACACTGTTCCGGGCATGTCAGAAAAGCTGCTACAAACTGACGTATTGAGCAGAATGCCTGTGAAACTTAGGTTACTCATCCCGATAACTTCAGACGTGTTCGACGACGGCAAGCTGAGCTAAGCTTTCATCACACGTCAGAAGATGACCCTAGGAGGCTTCAATGGCCCAGAGTACGTTGAACGAGAGTGCACGGGCGCTGCTTGCCCAGCCAGTGTTCATTCACGTTGCAGTCGTCCGATCCGACGGAACGCCCCATCTAACCCCAGTGTGGGTCGACACCGAAGGCGATAACGTCGTTATCAATACAGCTCTCGGACGCTCGAAGGCGAGAAACATCACCCAGGGAACCGTGGTGGCAATTTCTGCGCTCGATCCTAAGAACCCCTACCAAGCAATAGCTTTCCAAGGCACTGTGGTCGAGGTCACTGAAGAAGGGGCAGACTCCCACATCGATTTTCTCGCCAAGAAATATCTCGGCCTTGATACCTACCCGAATCGTCAGCCTGGCGAGAAAAGGATCAAGATCTTCATCCACCCGAATAAGGTTTGGATGCAGCCAGCATAAGGTTGACCTTGTTCAAAATATTTGATGCCTATAGCCACGATCACGGCACTCAAAATACAGCATGTTTAAAATTCTTATCCAGGAACTCTGATCGGCGACAATGGTCGGATTTCTCCTAGACGAAAAAGAGCCTTTGCCTGGAATTTTGCGGGTCGTGTGCTGTCTGACCTTGTGTCTCGACAACTTTGGCAATACCTACACGCGTCTCGTACTGACCAATCCACAACACCGACTAATCCACCTTTTCCTTTAATTTCCAAGGGCAGCCCCTTTTGCACTAGAATGGCCGCATCGGCCACACTTTGTGCAGAGGGTACTGGAAACTGCCTAGGTGTCAATGCTTGGTGTATTTCGCAGTACCGGCGGAGGTCGGGCATTCTGCCCAAGAGCAAATCTGTGTGGAGATGAGATGACATCAAACGAAAGCGGTGACGGCACGAAAAACAAGCCCGCAAGCAGAAGCGGTTCGACAAGCGGGCACAGCCTCGAAGTTGGCAACCGCACAGACGAAAGTCCTAAAAGGTACGCCATCGAAGTCAAGTCGCTGTCAAAGCGCTACGGTGAGATCGAGGCGGTGAAAGAAGTGTCTTTCCGGGTAGACCAAGGAGAAGTCTTCGCATTTCTTGGTCCTAATGGCGCTGGAAAGACGACAACCATCAGGATGCTATGCACCCTTTCAAAACCGACAGGCGGTACCGCTGAAGTGGACGGTTTCGACGTTTTGCGTCAGCCGAATGCCGTACGCAGACATATAGGGCTCGTCTTCCAGGAACCTACGCTAGATCAGCAGCTGACGGCGGAGGAGAATCTCCGATTCCACGCCGTGCTGTACCGAGTCCCTCGGCACCAGGTTGAGGAGCGGATAGACCGCGTCCTCAAGCTGGTCGATCTCCAGGCTAGGCGCAAAGACCTCGTGTCGACCTTCTCTGGAGGAATGGCACGACGGCTCGAAATTGCGAGAGGCATGCTCCACACCCCGGCCATCCTCTTCCTTGACGAGCCTACGATAGGCCTGGATCCCCAAACCAGAGCTCTCATGTGGGAGGATGTTCTCCGGCTTCGCTCCGAGGAGGGGGTCACGATATTTCTGACCACGCACTACATGGATGAAGCCGAGTACGCGGATCGGATCGCGATAATCGATCATGGCAGCATCGTCGCTCTCGACTCGCCAAACAACCTGAAGAAGATGGTGGGATCCGACACGGTGGAACTAGTAACTGCCGACAACAAGCTGGTTGGCGCCAATCTGGAACAGCATGGCTACAACATTAAAGTCGGAGAAGACAACGTGACAGTCTTCGTTGAAAACGGCGAAGAACAGGTCACGCAGATAATCGCCCATGCGCAGGTTGCTATAAGTAGTGTGCGGGTACACCGCCCTGATCTAGACGACGTATTCCTTCATTTCACCGGACGCGAAATTCGCGAAGGGCATGCGGAACGGGCCTTCCCAATGCATTTCATGGCGTTTCGCAGGTAAGAGGAGGCCCATATGACCACTACAAATATTTCCGCGAGGCCGGCCCGGCTTGTCGACGAACACAACTACGTGAGACACGAACTCCGTACAATACAGATGGTCTGGCGCAGGGAGATCATACGGTTCCTTCGGGCGCGAACCAGAATACTTTCGAGTTTCGTTCAGCCGATCCTTTTCCTCTTCGTTCTCGGCTATGGGATGACGACACTGGTGGGCACCACAGGAGGATTCGACTTCAAAAAGTTCGTCTTTCCCGGGATCGTCAGCATGGCAGTAGTTACCACAGCTATCTTTTCAGCCATATCGATCGTATGGGACCGAGAGTTCGGTTTCCTCAGAGAGATGCTCGTCGCCCCCGTCAATCGTGGTTCGCTCGTGCTCGGGAAAGCGCTGGGCGGCACGACGATCGCCACCCTTCAGGGAACGATCATGCTAGTCCTGGCTCCCTTGATCGGCGTTCA
>JAKAPB010000539.1 GCA_021823045.1 Actinomycetes bacterium
GATCTTGGGGGCCACTCTCTTCAATGGTTTGGCGGAAGTTGGCTCGAGGTCGGCGGTACCCGAAGTACTCAGCGCAACGATCATGATCCTTCTCATCGCAATTGCGCTCGACGGCCTTTTTTGGCTGATTTCTCGACTAACGGTTTCACCGGGCATTCGCTAGAAGACAAGGTAAGGGGACATGCAGGTGGCATTGGATCTATCACCACAAGAGGCATCACAGGTGGACTCCGGGGTAAAGCCCAGGCGATCCGCAATAGAACTTCGCGACGTGTCTAAGCATTACAAGGACGCTGGCGCACCGATAGTGGACAAGTTGACTCTTTCCATTGCGGAGGGGGAGTTCGTCGCACTGACGGGTCCATCAGGTTGCGGCAAAACTACCACGCTCAAGATGATAAATAGGCTCATTGAGCCGTCGAGCGGCCAGATTCTAATCAATGGCCTAGATGTCGACGATCTACCGTCGCACCGTCTCCGCCAGGGGATCGGTTATGTGATACAGAATGTTGGCCTCTTTCCGCACATGACGATAGCTGAAAATGTCGCGGCGGTTCCTCGCCTCCTCGGATGGAAAAAGGATCGTACGGCCAACCGGATAGACGAGCTCCTATCTATGGTGGGCCTTGAACCGTCAATGTACAGGGACCGCTACCCTCGGGAGCTTTCCGGGGGACAGGCACAACGGGTGGGTGTGGCGAGGGCTCTGGCCGCAGATCCACCAATTCTCCTGATGGATGAGCCCTTTGCGGCGGTTGACCCCATAACCAGAACATCGCTGCAGGACGAGTTTCTCCGTTTGCAACAGAGCATACGTAAAACGATCGTTTTTGTAACCCACGACATGGCCGAGGCCATGCGTCTCGCCGACCGAGTGGTGATCTTTGGGCCCCAGTCGAAGATCGCCCAGGTCGGCGCCCCTACGGAAGTCCTTTCAGCCCCGGCGGATGCATTCGTTTCATCGATGCTCGGTACGGGGCGGCTTGTGCAGCTCCTGTCTTGTGTGAAGCTTCGCGACGTTTCATTGGATCCGTGGCCGACTATTTCGGAAGAGATGGGGCAAGACGAGAGACTCGTAGCTTTAGCCGAGGCACTTGGGCGTGGAAAAGACAGGGTTTTGGTCCTCGACGAAGCAAAGAGGCCACGTTACTGGATCTATTTAGATGGCAACGGCGAGTCGATGAGGTTTGAGCTGGACTGTACGCTCGACTTAGAGGTGACTTCATTACGAGACGCTATAACGCAGATAGTGTACTGTCCCCACGACTGTGCGGTAGTGGTTGACGGAGACGAATCCTTCCAAGGGGTAATAGACCTAAAGGGCATTCGGAGGTCGCTGGCCCCCCTCGCCGGATCCTCAGCTTCGATAATTGGCGTCGACAAATGAGTATCTTTCCCACCTCAGTCGAGAACTTTCATCCCCTCGACCAAAAAGGCGAGGTACCTGGATTAGGTTCGTCCGGGTCTTCGTCGAAGCGAAGGAAGGTACGTAAGTTCGGCCACGTAGCATTCCGTCCCCTGATGTTAATTTTGATCCTGGCCATACTGGTGTTATACCTTCATAGCACTCAATTGGACAGTATCGATCGCCGCAGCCTCTACTGGTCGGTCATTAGATCAGAGCTGATCCAACAGCTGGGTCTCACCCTTATCTCGTCAGCGGTAGTTACCGTGCTTGCGGTCCTGCTCGGTATTCTGCTGACTCGTAAGAAGGCACCAGTGGCAAATAGCGTTGTCACCGCCCTGGCGACCCTGGGCCAAGCGGCACCCCCCGTCGGACTGATGATTCTCGCAGCGTTAGTGCTCGGAGTTGGGGCAAGGACCGCAATTTATGCCCTGATTATCTACTCGATTCTCCCCGTATTGCGTAATACGGTAACTGGACTGAACGGGTTAGACAAGTCCATCTTGGAGGCTGCGCGGGGAATCGGAATGCGTCCCATTCAAATCTTGGTAGGAGTTGAGCTTCCTTTAGCGGTCCCGGTGATCATGGCCGGGGTTAGGACTGCGATAATTCTAAACGTCGGAACCGCAGCACTGGCGACCTTTATCAACGGTGGGGGTCTAGGAACGATGATCACTACCGGAATCGCAGTAGATCGAACACCAATAATCGTGACCGGGAGCGTGCTGGTAGCTGTTTTTGCCCTCGCTTTGGACTGGGTAGTAATGGTCGCTGGCGAAGTCTTGTCCCCCAGCTGATCCAATTGCTAACGGCGATGTCCGGTCTCTTAAGAATTACTCCAATGAAGTTGTCCAGTGAAAGTTTCTAATGAATTTCTCTAATGAAAGGAGAATGAAATGGTCAAGTTGACCAAGCGTATTTCCCTAGGCAGTGTCCGTTTCAGATCCAAAGCGGCACTGACAGTCGGATCGATAGCTACGGCTTCCTTGATCCTCTCGGCCTGCTCCTCGTCCAGCGCTGCTAGTTCGTCCGCTACAACGTCCGCAGCCCCCGCCAACAGCATCGCTGCGAACTATAACCTAAAAGGAGCGAACATTACCGTTGGCTCG
>JAKAPB010000540.1 GCA_021823045.1 Actinomycetes bacterium
CCAAATGAGCCTCTTTTGGCCGCCGTGCCGTTCGCGTGGAAGTGGAAGACCCTCAGGGAACTCGCGGAGCGCTCCGGTGAATTGATTCCAATTGATCGCGGTGGAGACAGGCGTGTACTGTCGCTCTCAAATCCGGGTCTGGCGGGGCAACCATATGCCACTCAGACGCTTTGGGGAGCAGTGCAATACTTGGGGCCTGGTGAGGTGGCTCCTGCCCATCGGCACACCCCGGCCGCCCTGAGATTTGTTCTTGAGGGTTCCGGAGTGTGGACTCTTGTAAATGGCGATCCAGTGCCAATGGCGCCAGGTGATCTCGTGCTGACCCCGAGCTGGTCGTGGCACGAGCACCATAATCCGGGAAACACGCCGATGTTCTGGTTCGACGCTCTCGATCTGCCGCTGGCCAGATCTCTGGATGCGGTGTTCTTTGAGAATGGTCCTGATCAGATGGCTAACCGGGCTGTAGATCCGATTTCGGGGTCGGAGTTGAAGTATGGTACCAGTCCCGGGCTCGTTCCATTTGATGAGATGGACCAGGGGGCGCACTCCCCGTTGTTCGCATATCGCTGGAAAGATACCGACCGTACATTGTCACGATTGGTCGATATCTCGGGCAATGGAACCGCTTCTCTCAAGTTTGTCGATCCGACACGTGGAATCGACGTTATGCCAACGATGCGTTGCTCGATGCACAGGGTGTCGGCGGGTGCCAAGACACAGAAGTACAGAAGGAACGGGTCGTCGGTGTGGGTTACATTTCGGGGCTCTGCCGTGGCGACTATTGCGGAGGAAAGGTTCCACCTCGACGAAGGAGACATGTTCGCCGTGCCTTCATGGTGCTCTTTGTCTATTGAAGCCACTTCTGAGGCTGACTTTTTCTGCACTTCTGACGCACCGGTTTTTGAGGCTCTCGGTTTGGCACGGGTAGAGTTTCTGAACTGATCCGCTGTCGAAATCTCCGTTGAGAATATGGAAAAGTGTGTGGGCCCATTTATGGCCAGCGCATCGATTGGCAGTTGTTGCTGTGACCAAATTCGGGTGACGCCAACTAGCACACGGGCTTCTGGGAAGCTATTTCTGTTTAGTGAAGAGAAAATTGGAAAAGAGGAAGCAACATGAGGTTTGCGACGATCAGGGTTCCCAGCGGAACCAAGGCGGTCTTGATCGAGGGAGACATTGCCACCGAACTCGAGTACAGCAGTGTCGGTGAGCTGCTTTCAAATCCATCATGGGAGAGTGAGTTAAAGGCGACCAAGGTTGTCCATAATGTTGATGGCCTTGACTATGCGACATTGATTCCCTCGCCGTCGAAGGTAATTTGCGTTGGTCACAACTATAAGAATCACATAAAGGAGATGGGAAGGGAACTCCCCACCCACCCCACTTTGTTTGCCAAGTTTGCCGAGGCTCTCATCGGAGCCAGAGATACGATTTACCTCTCTTCGGAATCATCCATGTACGACTGGGAGGCCGAACTTGGAGTGATAATTGGCAAAACCGCTCGCAGTTGTTCAGAAAGGGAAGCCCGGGATAGTATCGCGGGCTTCACAGTTATTAATGACGTGACGGCCCGCGATTGGCAGAACCGCACTTTGCAGTGGCTTCAAGGAAAGACATTCGAGGGTTCGACTCCGGTTGGCCCGAACCTTGTGACGATGGATGTGGACAAGGTCATCGAAGAAGGGCTGGGTCTCAGTTGCGAGGTGAACGGCGAGGAAATGCAGCGTGCCGTGACTTCGGATTTGCTGTTCAACCCGGTGTTCCTGGTCTCTTACATCTCGAAGATACTAACCCTTCGTCCTGGCGACGTTATCGCAACAGGTACCCCTGGGGGCGTTGGACACGCTCGTAATCCGCAGAGGTATCTAAAGGACGGGGACATCCTGGTTACAAGGGTTGAAGGGGTTGGCGAATTGAGGAACATCTGCAAGAGCGCATAACCGAAACAACTCATGACCGCACCGAGACGAGGGTTGATTGATTTTGGAAACACGGACTTTAAAGACACATCTTGACTGGATGGAGGAAGGCACTGCCCTTTTTGCGGAAGGCTTATCTCTCCTCGATCCGGACGACCACGATAGACCGTCGCAACTTGGTGGTTGGAGCATCGCGCAGCTCATTGCGCACGTTAACTCAAATGCCAGGGCGCTTTTGAATCTTACGGTTTGGGCTCGAACCGGGTTTGAGACTCCAATGTATCCGAGCGACGACCGGAGAGCTCAGGATATTGAAAAAGGGTCAAAGCAGCCCCTTGGTGTGCTAATCGAGGATTATTTTTTGTCAAGCCGCGAATTCTTGGAAGGCATGACGTCTTTGCCACTTGAGAAACTCGACTACCGAGTCAAAAGCGCTCGCGGAAGGGACATCCCAGTTTCGGAGGCTGTCTGGATCCGGATCAGGGAAGTGTGGATTCATGCGGTGGATTTAGGCGTCGGCATTGAGTTTTCCAGATTTCGAAAAAAGATACGTAATAGTGTCGTTTAAGGACAGAGTGTCGGTCTCGGTGGTG
>JAKAPB010000541.1 GCA_021823045.1 Actinomycetes bacterium
AGGAATTTCTCTTCATGCAGGAAAGACCGAAAAGCACCAATTTGTTGCCCCATACCCATGATCCGGCTCGGCGGATTGCGATATCCGACCGAAGGCCGGTCGGGCGAATAGCCTCCCAGTTCACCCTGCCCGAGGCGAAGTCGACGGACTGCCTGGAACAGGGTGCGGCTTTCCCACTATTTGTGTGCCCTCGTAACCATCTTGAGCATCCGAATATTAAACACGGCGAAGCGCAGTATTTGAAAAGGAATGTTCTTCCTCGACCTTAGGGTCTTGCGGGTTGGTAGCGGAGCCGTAGCTATCTTTGTTGCGGAGTTATCCATTTTTATGCCTTTCTAATGGCCGTATTGGCAGATCTCATTCGGGAATCAAGAACCAAAGAGGCCTAGCCTTGGCTTTATAGATGAATAGATAGTGCAGCAGGAGCTTCGTCCAGTGGGCCCCGAGTCCGATCTCTCCGGTGGTCTCTTTTAGATCCCTACCGGAATCGGGAAATCTCTTGAAATCGGGGACGATCGGGTACATGGTCATCGCCGCAGCTGAACCGTTTTTCAAGCCGGCGCCGGCGGAGGCGATGCAAGCGGCTCCCATATTTGCCATTGACGCCTTGTGCAGTGGCGCGTCACTTTTGGACAGAAGTCGATCCGCTATTGATTGGGCGACGACCCTACCCATCACACCAGAGGGCATTCCGGTTCTGGGTGGAGCCGGGGCAATTAGCGTGCCGTTAGGGCTAGTCCTAGGCTGTGAGATCGGATGGGGCGGAGCAAAGGCTATCCCTATCCCGAATAGGTTCTGATACGACGGGCTTTGATATGTTTTAGGCCAATCTTCTGCGGTCCATGAGTCGTATGATTTAGCCGTATAGTCGGCGTCGACTCGCAGAAATCCATTCGGAGCGAATAGTTCAGAAGTTATATCCTCACCACTACGATTGAAAGCCTTTAACTCTGCACCGCGAAATGGCGGTAGTAACATGGCAAAGTCGAAAGGCAGCGACTCTTTGGTCCCGTCCAACTGTTCGTAATGGATAACTCCGGGATCGACCCGCTCGACATGTGCCCGGAGTATCGCCCGGACGTTTCGTTCTCTGAAAAGTGATTCGGTCCACATTTTCGATGAGGTGACAAAACCTCGTTGGGCGAATTGCATACCGTCCACCCCGAAGTCTCCCAGCTCGTATTCGTTGGTCAAATATATCACTTCGGCCAGATCGCGAACATTGCGCTCTCGGAGCTCGTGTTCGATATTGAAGGTGTACTCGAAGGCGGCACCCTCACAGGTGCAGGTACCGTGTCCGACACCGACGACAAGAGTCTTTCGTTCACCGCGCCTTAGTGCTTCGACGATTTTGTCGAACTCCTTCGATGTCTCCTCGGCGTGCTGGGCGGTACAGACCGAAAGGGAATTTCCGTCTGGTCCCAAGCCTGGAGTCGCAGCAAAGTTGAGTTTTGGGCCAGTGGCATTGATCAAGAAATCGTAGGTGAGCCTTTCCTCTTCCCCTTGCCGTTCAGGATCGGTGTAGACGATGTCTACGGCACCTTGGGGATTCTTTTCATCTCCTTCAGGCCACAGTGCGGTCGCTTTTGCTTGACGAAACTCAATTCCCTTGCGCCGGTAAATCGGGCGTAAGGGGAAAATGACCTGGTTCTTTGACATCTTCCCGACGCCCACCCAGATGTTCGAAGGGATCCAATTCCAGTTTGAGTTTGGTGAGACCACGACGATTTCATGCCTATTTTTGAGTTTTCTCTTGAGATGCAGAGCCGCAGTGTGTCCGGAAATTCCTGCTCCGAGAATCACGATACGTGCCATTTATACCTCCCTTTTGATGGTGCGACCAGCAAGGAATTTCTTGAGTTTCCAATTCCGATCTGAAGCAGACCCCCTTGGTACTTTCAATAATGTCTGTGGCCTTCTGTATTACTTTTGATACCCTGGGGTGGTTTAGTGATTTCCGCCCAGCAGGTAGAGCATTACGGTGCATTTACCTCAGTGGAAGTACTTACCTACTGATTCCGGACGAGTGATACCTCGGTCTGGAAATTGTCGCACCCTAGTCGACTTTAGACAAACTCCCTTCTAGTGGCGTTTTCTTTCTAATTGAGACTGCAATAAGTCCTACGCAAATTGACCTGCGTTCAGTGACGTCTCACAACCTGGCTCAACTATGTTTGCGTGTAGTTGGATAAATTACTATTGATAGCGCTATATACGTACCAGGGTATACGGTGCGAAACCCAATGAGTCCCTCAGCACTAATTCGGTGACTTAGGTCACGTAATTAATAATTCGGAGGTCTTCCTTATGGCGCCATTTGAGTTTCGGGGAATCTTGTGGGCCTGACCGAAAGATTTTCGGGCGCGATCAACCTTCCGCCGTGCAGGTCATTCAAGGATCAAACGATCGACGCTAGATGGTATGAAAGGTGAGACTTTTGGCCTGGGACAGGGAGCCAGAAGTGGCCGGTCGCAGTTTATCAGCCACCCTCTGAGTCTCCGCCTGG
>JAKAPB010000542.1:0-504 GCA_021823045.1 Actinomycetes bacterium
AATCGTCGATCCTCTCCCCTGAACAGCGGCGGTTATTGATAGACGTGCGCCAGGTGCTCTCCGCGGTGAGGAATGCGCGAGACTTGATCGACATTGGTGCCTACAAAAAGGGTGGCAACCCCAAGCTCGACCGAGCCATCGAACTTGAACCCCGGGTAACCTCGGTTTTCATTCAAGATCAAGCACATATCTCGTCTCCCGATGAGGCATGGCGGAGCCTAAATCAAGCGATGGAGATCGGGAGTTAAAGATGGCTAAGTTCACTTTCCGTCTAGAAGCGCTACTCCGCTTAGCCCGTGCAAACGAGGCCGAACAGAAGGTGATCGTAGGTCTGTGCGCCAATGAAGTACGAATGAACGAAGAGATGGTGCATCGAAAGACCAACTGGCTTTCAGATCTGATCTCAGATGCGAACTCGGCGAGCACTTCTCACTTCGCCCTGACACCATCGGTCCACCACTCGATCAAAGGTGCAAAAGAGGCCCTCGCCGCGTCAGAAGCCGT
>JAKAPB010000542.1:514-2505 GCA_021823045.1 Actinomycetes bacterium
GAGCCGCTTTCTCGAAGAAGCGAGTTCCACTGAAGCCAAGGAGCTGCTCGAGACCTCGATGAGTATGGCATTGTGGAGGCAAAGGTGACATCGATATCGTCATTCTTGCCAAATCTGTCTGGGATAACCCAGGGCTTCGACCAACTGGCACAGCTGGCAAACTCCCCCACCTCATCACCGGCTCAGTTTCAAACCCTACTCGAGCAGCTACAAAACCAGATGTCCGGCGAACCGGCTTCCGCTGCTTCCGCTGCTTCCACGGCCCCCACAGCCCCGTCAATTGCCACCCAGGCCGGAGGGTCTAATTTCAACGGCACCGCCGGAGTAGGTTACAGTGGATACTCCGGAACCGTGGCGGTTGAAAACCAACCGACCCTAAGCGGACTTCCAAATACCAGTCAAACAAGTATCAATCAGCCAAGCATCAATCAACCAAGCATCAATCAGCCAAGCATCAATCAGCTCGGAGACGCAGCAGCGAGTAATGCGCTTCAGTACCTCGGAGTCCCATACACTTGGGGAGGTACATCCCCTCAAACAGGCTTTGACTGTTCGGGTCTAGTGCAAAGGGTATATCAGAACCTGGGTGTAGCACTGCCGAGGACCGCCGCAGAGCAGTCAAACGTCGGAACCCCGGTGTCTTCAATCTCCCAGGCGGTCCCGGGAGACCTAATCTTCTACGGGTCTCCAGCCGACCACGTCGGCATCTACTTGGGCAATGGACTGATGGTCAACGCTCCGGAAACTGGCCAGACGGTAAGTGTCACCCAGGTCGGCACGCCGACGAGCATTAGACACATCACCCCACCAATCCCCACAGCGACCACTACTGCGTCGTCGCTGAATTCAACTTTTGCGGCAGCGTCGAGTTATTACAACTTGCCGCCGGGGTTGCTGTCAGCGGTTGCCAAGGTTGAGTCCAACTACAACCCCTCGGCGGTCTCGCCTGCGGGGGCGGTCGGGATCATGCAGATCATGCCTTCGACCGCCCAAGGAATGGGGATAAATCCAGCAGACCCGGTGCAGGCGATTTTCGCAGCGGGACAGCTCCTTTCGGAGAAACTCAACCACTTCGGTTCGGTACCTTTGGCACTGGCTGCCTATAACGCTGGTGATGGTGCGGTCGAAGCAGCCGGTGGAATACCCCCATATCAAGAGACCCAGAACTACATATCGAAAGTCATCAGTACCTGGCAAGGAGGAAATTGATGAGCCCCATCGCCGCATCTTCATCGAGAAACACGGTTTCTTCGGGTGCCTCGGCACAAGCCCAGGGGACCAAGAGTTCAACGTCACCTACTGACCAGGGATTCAATGCACTACTACAGTCGGGCATGCTGCAGCCACCTCAGCCAGCGCCAGCGCCATCCGAACCATCAAAAGCAGTCATCGGCGGCTCTAACAACCCCCACCTAGAACCGGGCGTCAGTAGCGTTGGCCCCGCTCTATCGCAGACTTCATCCTCCGAGGGAGTGAACCAATCACAATCTCATCAGGTTAATCAGGTTAATGAATCCGCATTCGCCAATTCGCACGGCGCTAAGGGGTCAGAAGCAGGATTGCACTTAGGAGAAATCCTGCAAAGCCTCATCGACCAGGGGCCCGCCAACTCATCACCCAAAGCTACTGCTGCGACAACTGGCAATACGACAACTGGCAATTCGACAACTGGGTTAAACCAACAAGGAACGACGGCCGTTGCTGCATCGCCCAGCACTACCGAACCTGGGGCACAAGCAAAATCTGCAACCGGGAAAGCCTCTTTATTGTCCGCCTTGGAGGAGCTGAACGCGACATCCGCTCAGTCTGCCAGCACTTCTCAGAATGCGCCAGAATCCGGGAGCTCCACCTCAACGGCGGGTGACACCAAGGCGAGTATGCAAAATGCTCCTGCTACTTCAGGGACTACTCAGGTTCAAGCGAGCCAGCTGGCTTCATCTCAAATCCTAGACCCGACCATAAAAGCATCTAGTCCCACAGGCAACCTGGTC
>JAKAPB010000543.1 GCA_021823045.1 Actinomycetes bacterium
CGGGACCCTTTCCGATCTAGCTTTTTGACGCAAGAAGAGATCGGGAGTGACGCCTTTACCATTCATCAAGCTGGGGCTGGGTCGAAGTGGGTAGCTTTACATGGAGACGTGATTTTCTACTTCTCTCGATCTAATTTAGATGTAACTCAGCTATCTCCGTGTTATAACCTAGCGGACCTCACCTGGTCGATAAAGGCGGCAACTCCAACGACAACATACGGAGCAACGAGGACACCAGCTGAGGGAGTAGCGCCATACCGAGATTTAGGAGCCCAGGCTATAGCTTTGAGTGTGGTTGTGCCCACCCTTGACGCAACGTCTACGCGGGTCACGAGGCTCCTCGAATCGCTACGAAGACATACAGCGGTTACCTACCAAGTACTGCTGGTTGATAACGGGAACTCGCCGCAAGGATTCTCAGCGCCGGTTAATACTGGAATTCGAGCAGTTCGCACCGAGTATGTGGCCGTGATTAATGACGACGTGAAAGTTGGGCCGGGTTGGTGGGGGCCACTACAACGAGAACTCGACTCCGGAGAACTGGTGGTTTTCCCTCAGACCATAGAGGGTACTAGGGAAGATTTTTCGGCTTGGTGCTTCGCATTTAAGGCTACAAACCTGGAACTCCTCTCTGCAACTGAGGGTGCTTTTTTTGACCCGGAACTCAGGATATGGTTTCAGGATTCGGATCTGATGTTGAGACTGCGGGAACTTGGAAAGCCTCCGAAGCTAGTCTCGGACAGCCAGATTTCCCATGGCTTTTCTGAGACTCTTAGGGCGCCAGACCCCACCCTTGCAAACTGGATCAAGGACGTCGTGAAGGAAGATCAGGCAATATTTGTCGCAAAGTGGGGCGAAGACGTACTTGTGAAGATGGGCTTCGTAAACAATCTCTGAAACTGCAATGCCAAACTTCGATTGCGGCGATCTACAGAACTTTGGAACCCAACCAACCTGCCGATTCACTGCCTCAGCTTGTTCCTGCTAGAGGCGGTGAACCGGGTACGTTGCTTATTTGTGAAATGGCAAAGTTTCAGTTCAAGACTGTTGTGAGTTGAGGAAAAGGTCGCCAGTTGTACACTAGGCCATCTGCACTAAGGACTGAAGCACCGTGGACGAAGTTGAGACAACCTTGGTGTTGGCTTGGTATGCGTTTTGTGCGATGATCAGCTCCGTTAGCTGATCGCCCAGGTTGACATTGGAACCTTCTACCGATCCACCCACAAGTGCTCCACGGCCTCCTGATCCAGCCGTACCGACCTGAGGAAGTCCAGAGTTAGCCGACGTCGCATAGAGCAGGTTTCCGACCTTAGTGAGGCCCTTCTTGTTGGCGAATGATGCCAAGGCAATCTGACCGATAGTTTGGGTCTGGCCGTTGGAGTAGCTTCCTTGGATCGTGCCGTCGGAGTTAATGGTGAATTTTTGCAATGAGCCTGAAGCAAAGCCATTTTGTCCGGTAACTGCTACGCTCGACGAGCCCGCGAGTTGGGTCAAGGCAGAGAAGTCAACTTTGGCCGAAACAGCACTGGCCGGGGGTCCTGATGTCCCGGCTGGAATGCTCAGCGTCGCAGTCGAAGTGCCGGTTACCTGTCCGGTTGTAGGTGAAAAGGTGATTGTGCCAAGAGAGGTGGGCGTTGAGGTGCTGCCTGACGGCGCCCAGGCGAGGCTATAGGTGTTTGAGCCGGTCGATGTAAAGGTAAAAGTTATCGGAATGGCATTACCCAAAGAGTCAAAAACAGAGACGGTGGCGGTGAATGACGCCGGAGGGGTGGTGGTGCTCGTTGCGGTCGTAGAAGGCGGAAGGTTTCCACCCAAGGTTACCGTCGTGGTAGGGTTAGCGCCAGACTGCTGACCTTGTGGAATGGTAATGGCAGATAATGCCCCATTGGTGGCAATCGTTCCACCCGGCGTTGTTGGCAGCCAGCCTTGGATTATTGCACCCGTTGGGGTTACGAGGTTGCCGTTTGCGTCGAGCTGGAGGTTACCGGCTCTCGTATAGTAGCTCTGGCCACCCTGGTTTGCTATTAAAAATCCCTGGCCCTGGATTGCGACATCGGTAGAAACACCGGTTTCCTGGAGGGTGCCCTGAGAAAAGTTAGTGGGAGAGGCCGAGACCCTTACTCCAGAGCCGACAACCACCGGGTTCGTGCCTCCTCCTACTCCCGGCTGGGGAGCCCCTGCCGAAGTCTGCTGCTGGTAGAGGAGGTCTGAAAACTGTAAGTCCGTGGACTGGTATCCAACGGTGTTTACGTTGGCTATGTTGTTGCCAATGTTATCTAGTAGTGCTTGGTTGGCATCGATGCCGGTTATCGCGGATCCTAACGAGTCTCCCATTTGAACTGTTTCCTTTCGGTGTTTGAAAGTGAGAAATCCGTTTCACTTGGCTCGATCCTTCTAACTGCTTCATTTATCTTTCGTGTGCTAAGAACTAATTCCCGTAATCGAGGAGTACGGTACCTGTTGTGATCCTACGGTTAGTACCGGCCCATTCGGGGTGATCGA
>JAKAPB010000544.1 GCA_021823045.1 Actinomycetes bacterium
AAGGTAGACGAAATTCAAGGGCGAGATCAAGCAGTATGTCGAAAAACTCGGGCCTAGCCACCATTGCGTCTTTTGAGGATGCCAAATGGCTGACATCGAAGCCCCAATAAATCGCCCTTTCAATCTGCGCACGGGCCTCCCTACGGGTTTCTTCGGGGTCGGCATGTTCCCAGAAATCCTCGACTTCGGCAGGAAAACCGCCTGAGCCATCAAATAGGCTAGGGGCATAGGTGAGTGGGCCGAAATGAAAGATGGGGTGCTCCGAATTTGTAACGAGCTGCACGCCAACGTCTTCACCGCGGTAAGAGGAGATAGCTCCTCGAGCCCACGGAGCTGGAACCATGATTCGGGTTGAGGTCAGAAAGCCGCGCCTTAATGCATCGTAGGTCCCCACGTTGATAGAGTTTGAAAAACCTAACTGTTCGGAGGCCAAGATAACTGCCTTGGAATCTTCGCTAATACCCAGACGATGCAATATTTCCGACTTTGCCAAAGCAGCCTCCGGTACTCAACTAAGAATAGAGATAACTCCCACAACTGCAAAGCATCCTAACTAGCCATCAGCCTCCGGGCTCTGTGGCAATCATTTATTCCAAGATAATTTCCAAAGTCCAATCGGAAATACACCTCTATGCACTCCGGACATGATCATAAGATGATCTTTGCATGGCTTTTCGAGCTCTTCTAATTCCTGCTAGACCTATAGTTCGCGTGCGATCGTCGATAATACCCCTTCGGCAAGCCTCACTCCCAGTTCGATCCTCTTCAATTAGCTTCAGCTGTTGGTTCGTCATAGCACTAATTATGGTTGGCACCTGGGACACTCACCGAAGCTAGGTATCGGTCTTCAAGCCGCAGATGTTTCGAAGAGGCTCATTCGGCGTGTTCTGACCTTTGCTGCCGACAAAGAATCACTTTACTTTTTAGAATCGTTATTGCAAAAGCGGCTTGTGATCTCGGCTGCTGCTCAGTTTCACTTGTGTCGTATAAAGTCGGCATACCTTAAGAGAAATCTGGCATGACTCGGTCTCTTCAAGCTCTAGGCTCCAATAGCCTTTAGCGCTCGAGAGTCCAACTGAATTTATCCCTGTCGGCGCTCCTACGCTCTACCCTCGAGCGTTTCCCAATGCCACTTTTGGATCCGCTCCCCTGGTATAAACGCTAACAGGAGCGGTACTTACCTAGCGACGACAACTAGTCATAACTCGCTTCTAGATACCATAAGCCTTCATGAGTGAGCAAAATGTGCGCAGTCCCGTCGCCCAAGAGGACGAGCAGGCGTGCAAAGCGTTGTTCTTGGTCTTTATCCCACCATCTTTGGTGGACTAGCCATGGTCCAAGAAAGTCCCCTACTACCCGCCTCCCCCAAGGCAAATTCACCACCGAAGGAGGCAGATACATACCGCCCCTACGATTTACCCTTACGACTTCACCAGTCGATGAAGTCACCTCCACGATAGGAAGGTCTCTAAAAACTCGAGCTGGCGGAGGATTTGGAATAGAACCAGGCCACGGGGGGTCACTGACCCGTTGACTCACGGGTCCACTACGAAGATCCGATCCACCTCGGTGATTTTTTAACCGAAAAGAAGATCCCTGCAAAAACTCCTGCCAGCAGGAAAATCCGACGGTATCGATCGATGACCTTGCGCCTTCGACGTAGGGAAGACAGACCGAGTTCACCCCGAGTATTGTTTCCGCCCTCATGGCGGCTCTGATAGTCATTCTAGGAGGAGCCTTAGCCGATCCAAAAAGGTCCATCTGGATACCAGCAACACCGACGACATCGAGGAACTCTATCTGCCAGCCATTTACCCCGTCCCAAGCAGACGATCCTTCGAAGTGCTCCTCCATTCCCTGCAGCTGCCAAATAATTCTGTCAGCGATTGACATTTCGTCAAATCCAGAAAATAGGCTCCAACTCCTTCTCGAGTCCGATCTCGAAGTCGAGATTGAAATCTCTAGCGATGTCGCCATTAGCCCAGCATTGCGGAGTTTCTCGACTTCATCAGTCAGTTTTGGTATCTGCGAAAAAACGATCTGTTCGTACCCGACCAAGGGGGATTCGAAAGCGAAACTCACCTTGACCCCTTTAGAGGGTGGTGTACGTCCTGGCGGATTTACACCACTTCCACGTGCCATTTCATAGAGTTTGATCCCTCGGACCCCAAACCTTGTCGAAATATCGGCGAGGTTCATATGAATAAAATCCCCTACAGTAGCAATACCAAGTCGAATGAGCGTTTCGATGACAACATCATCGCCAAGAACCGTTATGGGAAGAGACTCCAAGAATATTTGGTTTTCATCCTGAGGGATAACCAGATTCTGAAGGCTGGCAGCCTTAGCGGCCACTAATCCATCAGCAATACCGATAAAGATATCGTCATCGTCTAATCTGCGTCCCCCAGCTACGTCGAGCCACGACAGAGCCTCCCTAATCGAGCGAATAAGTGTATCGGGTTCTTTAAAGTACCTCATCACCGCCTTATAGGGAAGGT
>JAKAPB010000023.1 GCA_021823045.1 Actinomycetes bacterium
CCGATCTAATACCTCTGGCTTCTACCACATCTTCTTCGGTCCAGTTGGAGTCATCGTTGTTTTAAGCACTTCAGGTACGCCATTTTCCTATTTGGCGATCAGCTCTGGGCTACTTGGGCTCGGTTCTGAGTTCGAAGATGCCGCTAGAGTACATAGCGGCGGGGTACTCAAGACGATTAGAGCAGTCCTGCCCATAATTGCTCCAGCAATTATGTCGGCTTTAGCCATCGTGTTCGCCGAATCAATGAGCGATTTTGGCGTTGTATCGACCTTGGCGGCTCAAGCAAACTTCCCAGTAGCCACATACTCCCTATTTAACGCGATCGACTCTTTTCCTTTAAACTTTAAAGTAGCTGCGGCGATAGGCTGGATACTGGTTGGTGCTGCAGGAATTCCAATTCTGGTTCAGTCAAAGGCCCTAAGAGGTCGCAGCTATGAAGTCCTATCAGGGAGAACAATGTTCCCCAGGCTCGGCGTTCTCTCGAACAAAGGGCAGTTGTTTGCGACAGCAAGCTTCGCCGTCTTCTTCGCAGTTACGCTGGGAGTTCCGGCTTTCGGAGTGATCAGCGCATCTCTGCTATCCAACTTTGGGGCGAACTTCAGTGTTCACAACTTGACACTCGCCAACTACTCGAAGGTCCTGCACTCGCCGCAACTCTTTGAACCGCTCTCGCTATCCACTGCTCTATCTTTTTTGACCGCCACCCTCACGGTGGCCCTCGGAATAGCAGTGGCAAGGGCAATGACTAATGGTAGGGCAAAGATGGCGGCCAACTTCTTAGCCCTGGTCATGCTGGGATCCGTAGCTCTTCCTGGAATAGTCCTTGCGGCCGGGTATATCTTCTTCTACAACCTGCCCGAAATGTCCTCGATCGGAATCAACATCTACGGGACTACCAATCTCCTGGCTCTCGGTTATCTTGCCGGAGCGCTACCCTCTACGGCGCGATTTCTTGTCGGGCCGGTCTCTCAGATCCAGTCAAATCTCAAGGATGCCGCTAGGGTCCACGGCGCAAACGGGATCGTGAGCTGGTTAAAGACGCAACTTCCTCTGCTTGCTCGCCCGCTACTGTGGGCATGGCTACTAACCTTTGCCAAGACACTCCTAGAGTTACCACTCTCTCAGCTCTTATATGCCCCAAACCTCCCACCGATATCTGTGTCAATAAACAAACTCACGGCTGGCTATGACTTTGGTGGGGGAACGGCGATGTCGGTCATTGCCTTAGCGCTCGCATTCGGGGTTTTTCTGCTAGCAGCTGGTCGCTTCAAGGTTCTAGCTCCGGCTGGATGGCAAAAAGTCGGCGAAGGACTGACCAGCAGATAGCAAACTTTTTATGCTCGTCTAATGTCAATCTGACCCTAATCCCGGGAATTTGACCAAACCGACCATTATCTCAACTATTTGACCAGCAAAACTGGGATAGATTAGCTAACCTCAAAGCAATGAACATTCCCGGAATAGAGCCGTTCGGCACTCTAAAGGGATACGGCCGCTCGTGGATGTCTCGCGATCTTGCAGCTGCGATAGCGCTAATCTCGATCGCAATACCCGAACAGATTGCAACTGCGAGACTTGCCAACATGCCGGCATTGTTGGGAATGTATGCCTTTGTGGCGGGATCGGTAGCCATATTGATATTTGGATCGACCCGACAGATGTCTGTTGGCGCTGACTCGACAATAGCACCGATCTTCGCTACTGCGGTTGTCTTGCTTGCTCCAGCTGGCAGCCACAACTATCAGCATCTAGTAACGATGGTTGCCCTCTTCGCCGGGGGTTTCGTCGTTTTTGCGGGCCTACTTAAGTTGGGCTGGATAGCCGACTTAATGTCCACTCCGGTGGTTGATGGAATCCTGGCCGGTATTGCATTAGAAATCGTTCTCGGGCAACTCCCAAATGCGCTAGGTCTTCCCAAGGGTGGAACCACCGTCCTCTCCAAGTTGAGCCATCTAATCAAAAACGTTGGCTCGATCAACTTCTGGAGCCTCACCATCGCCGTCTCCGTGATCTTGATCGTATATTTGTCTGAAAAAATTGATCGTAGAATTCCCGGAGCTTTCGTAGCGCTAGTAGCGACGATCGTCTGCGTGCCACTTTTTCATCTACAGACTCACGGGGTAACTATCCTCGGCAAGGTCAGCGGTGGCCTCCCCTCCTTTGGGCTACCATCCTTCGACTTTACGAATTTCAAAATGGTGCTTGGGACTGCCCTCACCGTCGCGTATGTGTCGGTGGTCCAAACTGCAGCTACAGCAAGACTGGTCGCCACCGAGACCGGCGAAACGGCTAACATCGACGCAGACCTAGTTGGCGTAGGAGCCGGTAGCGTCATCGCCGGACTCACTGGCGGATTCGCAGTGGACTCGAGTCCCCCAAGAACGGCATTAGTAGTCAAGGCCGGTGGAAAATCCCAGTTAACTAGCGCCTTTGCGGCTCTTATCATGCTCGGCATCGCACTGTTAGCCACGCCACTGATCACCGATCTGCCAAATGCCACCCTCGCTGCGATTTTGCTCGTGGTAGCTACTCGGCTCGTAAGAATCAAGGAGCTAAGGACTGTAATAAGCTACAATAAGGCCGAATTTGCACTGGCAGTCGTAGCCTTCTTGGCTATCGCAGCGCTCGGAATTGAGCAGGGTGTAGTTGTGGCTATTTTGGTCTCACTCGCCTATCGGATCCGTCTTGCGGCACGACCCCGACTAAGGGTCTTGCAGCGTGAAACAGGGACCGACCATTGGGTTGAACCTTCTGATACGCCCACCGATAGTGTCGGATCATTGCTTGTCTACCTAGTTGAAGGCCCGATGTGGTTTGGCAACATCCAGTTCATCAAGAGACATCTCCTCAACGAAATCGACCGGGCCACTCCAAAATGTAAAGCATTGGTCCTTGATGCAGCAGGAGTGGAGGACATCGACTACACAGCGGCGGAGGCCACCTCTGACATGATCAAGGAGCTAGGCCACCGGAAGATCCAAGTCGTTTGGGCCAGGATGGATTCGGCGCTTGAGGCGAGACTTCACGAGAAGGACCTCGTTGCTCAATTTAACAAAGATAACTTTCTTTCCAGCGTTGAATCGGCGGTCGATCGAGCGATCGCTTTGATGGGAGACGATGGGCAAATGGATGGCGATGGGACTTCGAACGTAAAGGATTCGAAGACGTGACGGATTTATCAACTCGGACTTAGTTGCTCGTGGCTGTGGATCTAAAGTCAATGCGCGACTCTGCGAATGGACTGCTAACCGCCGCACCCTAGCATAGTTTTCAGGGCTGGCCAAAAATCCCCGGGTTTTTTCGCTCGAATTGTCAATTTGTCCGGGGTGAAGTCGCCGACCGCCGCAATGATCCGAATCGATGGCTGGAATATGGAAAATGAGCAAAAAAGTGAGTCCTCCCCGCCAGCGCTCAGACCGCGCCTTCGGGGCAGATTACATCTTTGGGGCTTTGTCGTTTCAATATTTGCCGGAATCGAGATCATTCACAGAGCACCTAATAATGCAGACTTTTACGCCGTCGGGATCTACGCATTTGCCCTTTCGGCAATGCTCGGAACCAGCGCAGCTTTGCACGTGCCAAAATGGTCTGTGAAGGCAAGAAGAAGGATGCGCCGCGCAGACCATTCGACCATCTTCCTCGCAGTCGCTGGAACATATACCCCGGTGGCGGTCATTGGACTCAGTGGGAATACTAGAGCGATCATTTTGTGGGTCGTTTGGGGCGGATCCCTACTTGGAGTCGCCCAACAGATGATCTGGTTAGACGCCCCAAAGTGGGTATCTGCACTGGTTTATCTTGCCCTAGGATGGGCTGCGGTCTGGGTACTCCCAGACCTTTATCACTCTTCGGGTGCTTGGGCGCTGACGCTGATAGTTGTCGGCGGAATCCTTTACTCTGTCGGTGCAGCGGCATATGCCACCAAAAGGCCTGATCCCTGGCCGAAGACATTGGGATACCACGAGGTATTCCACTCTTTCGTATTAGCGGCTGCAGTTTGTAACTATGTCGCTATCAGCTACTTCATTATGAAGTGACTTGCCGGGACAGCTCCTAGGTCAATTCAGACCCGCCAACTCCCGAGGGCGGCTCCCCGACTGGCGCAAAAGGAATAAATTTGCCAAGCAGCGTCTTGTACAAGTCAGCAGCGAAAGGCGCGATGTAAAGTGAAAATCGGAGACAAAGTAGCTAACTTCACACTGAAGGACCAAAACGGTGATCCCCTGAGTCTGGCTCAGATGCTAGAAGGTGGTCCAGTGGTCCTATTCTTCTACCCGGCGGCTATGACCGCTGGCTGCACCAAAGAGAGTTGCCACTTCCGCGATTTAAAGGCCGAGTTCGACCAATTGGGGGTCCAGCGAGTTGGCATCTCCATGGACAAAATCGACAAACAGAAAAAATTCAGCGATGCCTACGGTTTCGATTATCCCCTCCTATCCGACGAAGAAGGTTCGGTAGCCGAAGCTTTCGGGGTCAAGAGGTCGATCGGAGTTCTGCGGACCAAACGCCAAACTTTCATAATCGATAAAGATTCAACGGTACTTGCGATCTTCAAGTCCGAATTCAACATGGCTTCACACCCAGAGGGGGCCATCGATTTCTTCAGGACCCACCGGGCCAGATCCAACTAGGCAGAACTAGCCGTATTCCCAGCGCTGGTACTAAGTAACATCACTGTGAACTTACATTGAACAACCCGAAAAAACTCCCTGAATTCTCCGAGACTATTGGTAGGTATTCAGATAAGTTTCCGTTGCTTTGACCCGAAATCGATCTCAACTAATTACCATGGAACAAGCACCTCAAATGCCGATAGTCGCGTCGAGGTCTAGCTTGCGCAATCCTGTGGATTCACAAAATAGAGCGTAAAAGGAGGTCGAGAAAAATTAAACCCCCAAGTCTGTGGGCCTTGGTGCCCACACCGAAGAAATATTCGACCACCGGTCGTCGCTCCTAGGCCATTTGCCGATCTTCCGATCTGTCCTCGGGGCTCATTGACACCACGCGTACCCCCCTCAGGAGACAGGATGACGGAAAAAAGAAGGACCCTTTTGCGGGTAAGGCCAAGGGTAAAGGCGCCAAGCGCAATTGTTGAGAGCCATCAGTCAATCTCAACCCAAGCGACCGCAGTTTTGGACTCAGCACACGTTGGCGACATTATTGGCGCCTTTGGAACGATTAAAGTCGACCAAAATAAGGGTCGGCGCACCGGTTGGCGCAAGATCTTCACACTGCTGGCAATCATGGGTCCCGGACTCGTGGTCATGGTGGGCGACAATGACGCCGGCGGAGTGGCAACATACGCCCAAGCTGGCCAAAACTACGGGCCGCATCTCCTTTGGACGCTATTGCTTCTGGTACCGGTGCTATATATAAACCAAGAGATGGTGGTTAGGCTAGGGGCGGTAAGCGGAGTCGGCCACGCAAGGCTCATCTTCTCCCGTTTTGGAAAATTCTGGGGTGCATTTTCGGTCATCGACCTCTTTATTCTGAACGCTTTGACCGTGATAACCGAGTTCATCGGGGTGGACCTAGCCCTTAGATACTTCGGTATACCCAGCTACATCGGCATACCGGCCGCCGGGATCCTCCTGTTTTTGTTTGCTTCTGGTGGAAGCTTCAGAAAGTGGGAAAGGTGGATGTACGGCCTCATCGCTCTGAATCTAGCGGTGATTCCCATGGCAATTTTGGTCCACCCAAACTACGCGTCGGCGACAAAATATACGCTCATACCGAACTTTCCAGGGGGGCTGAACTCCGGACTCTTGCTCCTCATCATTGCTATCGTTGGCACGACAATTGCCCCTTGGCAGCTCTACTTTCAGCAATCAAACGTAGTGGATAAGCGGATAACTCCTCGGTGGATCAAGTACGAACGCATAGACACGGCAATAGGCGTCGTATTGACCGAAATTGGCGCAGCCGCTCTGGTCTGCGTAACCGCTTACGCTCTCGGTCACACGCACGCCTTCGGAAACTTCAGCAATGCGCTCGAAACCGCCAACTCGCTCAAAGCGCACGCCGGCGGGGTGGTTGGGGGTCTCTTCGCTATCGTTCTGTTGGACGCTTCACTTATAGGGGCATCCGCAGTTACGCTGTCCACCACCTACGCCCTAGGGGACGTATTTAAGGTGCGACATTCACTCCACTGGAGTCCGAGAAGGGCACCGGTTTTTTACCTCATTTACGCGGGCCTCCTGGTAATAAGCGCAATTGTCGTGCTGATTCCAAATGCTCCGCTTGGTCTTATAACCACCGGGGTGCAGGCACTCGCCGGAATACTGCTGCCATCTGCAACGGTGTTTTTGGTTCTCTTGTGCAATGATAAGGACGTCCTCGGCCCATGGATTAACACACCGACCAGAAATGTCGTCGCCGGAGCTATCGTGTGGATTCTCATTCTCATGTCGTTAGCTTTGACCGCTGCGACGATGTTTCCGCAAATTTCCGGCTCGGAACTGACTTCTGGTCTTCTGATTGGTGCCGGGGTAGGAGCATTAGCTGGACTGGTGGGGTTTGTCAGCTCAAAATTGTCTTCCCGTAAAAACGGGGTCGTGGGTCTACTTCCACAGGAGCCAAGCGAACCGATCGATAAAGACACTTGGCGCACTCCACCTCTTGACAGCCTTCCAAAAGCGAAGATTCACATTACGAGTCGGGTTGGCTTGACCGTCCTTCGTCTCTACTTGGTGCTAGCCGTGGTATTGGTCTTTGTGAAAATCGCCCAACTAGCAGGTCATTAGGAGTTTTCACTCTGCATCGACCCATCCAAGGCGCCTTTACCATGCTAGAACCGGTGCTGGCACGCGTTCCAAGGCCGGCATTAACCCGCATTGGATCCCGAGACCCACTTGGAAAATATCTGAGTTCCGACGCTATCAGCCCTGAAGGAGAACGTTCAGCAATATGGCCTTTAACGATTCCACGGCATTCTGAAGCGAAAGCCAGAACCCACGCCTAATGCATCAATTACGTCATCAGCAAGGACTCGTCCTATCGGGTGCAAGCCATCATCTACCACTATTACCGACGACCTCCGGGAGGCCTTCAGTTTATCCACTACCTCTTTGACCATATAGTCAGCCCCAACCATAACTGGTTCAACTTCATGGACTAGATCGAATACAAGGTCTTCTTTCGAAGCGATCAAGATGTCGAAAAGTCCTAGGTCGTCGATGAAAACCCCATTTTCATCGACGACGACCACCCCGTCGATATCGACCGAATGCTCCCTGAACCCTTTAAGTTTCTCAATTACCTCCTCGACAGTCTCTGCCAGTTGCGCCACGACCAGGGTAGTAGTCATGAAACCACCCGCCATCGCCTCGGGATAGTCCAAGAGCGCTTTTATCTGCCCCGCCACCGCCGATGGAAGCTTCGCTATAATCTCATCAGCTTCGGCCCTGCCTAGATCCCTGAGCGCGTCGACCGCCTCGTCGGGCTCCATCTTTGAAATCAGCGACGCCGCTTTCGACGGATCGGTATCTATCAGCAGCTCCTCCACCTCTTCCGCTTCCATCTCCTCGATCGCATCGGCTACAAACTCCGGGTCCATGGTCGAGGTCAGCTCGTCCCTAGCCTCCTTGTCAAGATGCTCGAGAATGTCGGCCAATTCTCCTGGACGGAGCCGCTTGAGTCCCTCGTGGGGAAATTTAAGCCTGAGTTCTGACCCTGGGTCGCCAAAGGGGTGTATGTCCGCCCAGTCGACGAGGTCTCCCTCATTTTCTTGTTCTTCTCCGGCTTCAGGGAGACGGAATTTCTTCTTGCCGGTGACTGCGACTAAGCGATACTGTCCCGCTAAACGTGCCAGAAAAAGCTCTCTCGCCCTAAGGACCCGCACGTCGTCGGTATCGACAACTTGCCGACCAATAAAGTCCTCATTTAAAAGCAGCTCACCACGGCGTCTCTCCCAAGGTTGAAAACCGCCTTCTTTTTGCTGCACAACATTATTGTTTTTCGTGAACGTTGTCAGCCTCGCCGATGATACGAAAATTTTGCCTGAACCGGCAACGTCTGCGACCAGTCCGGTGACAAGTGGATGAGGATCTTGTCCATCCCACCGAACTACGATATCAACGACTTGTCCAATCTCGCTCCCGTCCGAGTTGAATAGCGCTTGACCGATCTTTTTCGTGGCCCTGATAAGTTTGTGGGCCTCTTTGCCCTTTATTCCTGATGCTACTTCTGGAATATCGGGTATTTCTGACGGGTCCATCAAGACCCCACAATCTTCGATACACTTGCTAGTTCTATTTGGAACAAGACCATAACCTTTCAGCAAGAATCCAAAGTGATTCTAATCCCACAAATCCACCACGGTACTTGTTGCTTCCGACGAGGTCTTTACAGCCATTCACGCTGCTCAGTTCCCACATCGATGATTGTCTTTAGCGACTATCTAACAAGTGGACCAAATCAAGCAGTCAAACTTTGTGCGGAGGGGCCTTCCTCGCGCCTGGAAACCCTCGAGACTAGCCGTGACGCAGATAGCAACGCCGCGATAATCATCAGCACCATGGAGGCATAAAATGCAGCGTGGAGACCGGTAGTAAACGCTCGTGCTACCGGCCCCGATAGTTTGGCTGTGCCAACAAAGATAGCAAACGCTAGGTTTCTTGAAATCGATCTGGATGCAACGAGGATCGCCAGTGAGAAGGAGAAGACCATTCCTATGTTAGCGAATGTCCTTAGCATCCCCGATGCAATACCAAAAACTTCCTGCGGAGAGGCCTTCATCACGGCCGAGTTGTTGGCGGGGAAAAAGCTACTACCTCCAATTCCATTGATTATGCTAACCACGACAACGAGCCAGAGCCCTGTAGTATCCGAAAGATGAGCATAAACAAATAGTGCGACAACCTGGACTAACAGGCCAAAAGTCGCCGGTATTACCGACCCAACCTTATCTGACACTCTGCCAGAAAGGGGGCCAACTGCTCCACCTATGACGTAACCAGGGACAAGTAGTAGTGAAGCATTGAGAGGAGATAAACCCCTCGGACCCTGGAGGTACATAATCACTAAAAAAAGTACGGCATAGTTACCTAATGCTTGAAACATCGCCGCTAACAGAGATGGCGTCATCGTCGGTACACGAAAAAGATCCAGGTGAATCATCGGCTCAGTCTGGTGATTCTCAATCAAAACGAAGACCAGGAGCAAGACCACTCCGGAGACTGCGGATGCAATTAGTGTGGCATCTAGTGCGGAGGTGGCGAGCTTTGTCATTGCCCAAAGAATTCCAAAGAGTCCAAGACCTAAAGTCAGCATTCCGACCAGGTCAATATGATGCTTTTCCCTAATGTTGTTGCTAGGAAGTACTCGAAAGGCCAAAATCAACGCACCTATTCCGATGGGGACGTTAATCCAGAAAATCCATCGCCAGGAAAAGTAGGTGACTATGGCACCCCCGACGACTATTCCAAGAACGGCACCAAGGCTCCATCCGATTGCGTTATAGCCATAAGCTCGTCCCCTCCTTTCTTTCGGAAACAGATCAGCAATAATCGCCCCGCTATTTGCGCTGATCAACGCGCCACCTATTCCCTGAAGGATTCTGAAGGAGATTATCGAGACTTCATTCCATGACAGAGCGCAAAGGGCGGAACCTAACACGAATACCAAGAAGCCAGCTTCATACATCCGAACTCGACCGAACATATCACCCAGCCTGCCAACCTGGGTGGCTAGAAGTGTGATGATCAGCAGGTACCCGATAACGACCCAGATCACATCGGCGAGGGCGACTTTCAGCGAGCGCTCAATTACCGGCAAAGCCAGAACTACGATCGTCGTGTCGACGGCGGTTATTAGCACGCCGGTCATTATTACGATCAGAGCGAGGTTTGCTCTGACCGGCTTTCCTTCTTGAGGATCCGCTCGTTTAGAACTTCCTTCCGAGACCTTATCCACAAAACCTCCTACTCAACCGCCATAAAACCTAGCGATCGTCTCGTCACAATTCCAGCTTGCTGCTCCGAGACTTTCACCAACCACGCACACAAACCTAATAGCTAACCGGAGAATACTCAAGCTATAATCAACCTATGTCTATATCAATCGAACCTGATATATCCTTAGTATTCGCAGATCCTCTCCGACGTGGAATCCTTCACCTGCTCGCCGACGAGCAGCTCTGTACCTGCCATCTTGTCGAATTAACCGGCGCCAAACAACCGACCATCTCTCATCACCTCAAAATACTCAAGCGGTACGGGATCGTGGAATCCGAAGCGGTGGGTAGGAATACCTATTATCGAATCGTCCCAAGCCCCCTCATCGAATATGCAAACTCACTTATCTCTCTGGCTAACAAGGCCAGCAATTCGCAAAAGGAGCGACTCCGATGCCAGCAGGAGAACCACTGAAGCTCTCCTCGTCTGCCAAGAAAAACACGGAGTGGATTCAACTATCGCGAATTGATAGATTTTTACCTCTTTTGATCCTCCTAGCGAAGGCACTTGGAGTTTTACTTTCGAAACTGATTCCCCAACTCGCTTCGATGCTTGGATCGCTAACCATACGAGGGACCCCCGATACCGATAGCCATCGGCCTTTTAATAATGATGTATCGCCTATGGCAAAGATAAAGATAAGGTGCGGCAAACTTCAACACAGCCTTTCCGACAAGGCGATGCTTTTGGCGTCTATAACACTCAACTGGCCAATCGGACCCGCTTTAATGTTCAGCCTCGCCTGGATATTCCTAGGCAATCAACCTTCTTACAGGACCGAGCCGATTCTCGTCGGATTGGCCCACTGCATCGCAATGGTCTAGGTAAGGAACGATCTTGCTTGCGGCGACCGAAAAGGAGCCGCAATACTTGTCACTTTGAACTCCTTGTTCCAGATCCTTGCCTACGCTTTGCTCGGATGGTTTTATCTAATGGAGCTCCCCAAACTATTGGGTCTCGCCCAGGCCTTGATGTCTTTTTCTGTTTCCTCCATCGCTATTTCGGTAGGGATATTTCTTGGCATTCCGGTTATTTTGCGATATCTGAGAAGGAACATCGGCAAAAGAATGCAGGGGCGCAGCTAGTATGAAGCAGGGTTGATACCCAGAATCTCACCATTTGCCCTTTACGAACTACAGTTCACGGTAGTCTTGCTCTTCGCCCTTCAGGGACGCCACATAACCGCCCGCCCACTGGATGTCGTCCGTATCGCCATCCCCCTGCTGTGCTATTTCGCAATCATGTGGAGTGCCGGACTACTGGTCGGAATCCTTAAGCTACCATATCCGAAGTTCTTTACCGTTGCCTTTACCGCTGCAGGAAACAACTTCGAGCTAACAATAGCGGTCACGATTGCCACCTTTGGGATATCGAGTGGACCAGCCCTAGCTAGCGTGGTTGTGCCATTGATCGAAGTACCGGCATTGATCAGCTTGGCCTACATTGCAATTGCCCTAACTTACAGATTCACTTGGACACCAGATCTGGGACGGAAAGTCCCCCAAAACGTGCTGCGCTAGATTCTTTCGCACTATATCAGATGATCAATCCGACAACTAGTATGCCTTTTGCATCCTCGCACTTCATCTCGGTGCCAACGCACAAGCCGACCGGTCCAAAACGCTCGTTTTCGCGGTCAAAAATGAGGGGCGGGAATGAGTTCATCCCCCGGCCATAGCGCCCAGAATAATCAAGGGTTCCTCGCCAGTTGCGACCAGGTCTGGCAGCGGATCGCCAAGGTCTTGGTTACTAAGGTCGGCCTCTAGTGCGAAGAACCTGACATACGGCCGCCGAAGCAAAGTGTTGCCGTCCCGGATCGTCCCTTTCAGAACTGGGTACTGCTCCTCGAGAGTGTCCAAAACGGACGACATCGTAACGGGTTGCCCCACGGTCAGATTCACCTCTTTAGCGACCTTTGCAAGATTCCTAAGGTGCGGCGGCAGAATGACCCGGATGCTCAAATTC
>JAKAPB010000024.1 GCA_021823045.1 Actinomycetes bacterium
TCTCAACGACAACTCCGATTACTTCGCCCTCTTGCCACTTGGGAGCTGGGGCTCTATTAGCATCGCGCACCCTTGGCCCGACGTGGTGAGATCTACTTTCCATGCTACGAGCCTACCCTCTGGCACAACCTACGACTTGTCTGAAAGAGTGCCCGAGTTACTCGTCTATCTCCTCGTAAACCTCAACAACCGACTTTGCCGAAGAACACCATCTGCAAGAAACCTCGGATACATCGTCCGCTAGGATCTCTTGGCCTTCAATATTCAGCTCACCACCAAGGGAGTAGTGATAGAAGGACTTAGTTGTCTGTGTTCTGGTGACATCAAAACGTGTCACATTGCCACAGTTCTCGCAGCGATATCGCAAGTTAGTCATCGAAGGCACAATAACACTCCTCCGACACAAACCCTTTATCTCGAGTGACAAAGTTCTCTCAACGGCACCTTGGGCCCGTCCGGCACCGGAGTTGCCCGCGAATCCAAGGGCTTGCCATCCGCTTTCATACCTCCTTTCGCTACTGATCAGCAATGAACTAAGCTCAGTGGGCCGGGAGCGTGTAGGTCGATCCCACAGACACCCTTCCGGCTGCTTCGAGCAGGCAAGCCAGCGGTGTCGGCCAAGCCGGGTGGGTGAAGTTATCCTGATCTGGAATCAACCGATACCCAACCACGGGATCCAATACCGAAACACAGCTCAACCCCAGCGTCTCATCGGCTGATCAGACGGACCACCTCGGACCAATGGTGGCATGAGTCACGGTACTGCACTTGACCATATGCAATCGCCCCATGATGATAGTCAATAACACTAAGCCGACGATCTGTCTTGAAACACAGCAGAGCTGATGACCCCTCTATCTGTTCGCCTCTAAATGGCCTTAGCTGGCTGTCCGCCCGGTAGCTAAGGCTGTCTTAGTGGCCACGAGCGGTAATGGAGCTGTTTGAGTGTTCACGATGGCTGACTGGGCGGCCAAGGTGGTTGCAAACCATGTAGGAGACAAATCCCACCCACGCTTCAGTGGGGCGAGACCCTTATCTACTAACAAAACGCTTTGGCGCCAAAAAGGGCAGATTGACCAGTAGGAAGGGAGGCGTACTCCATGGGGATCTCAGACCTGTTGTCGCACCAACGAACCTCTTCAGCTCGAAAACTGGTCGGCCGGGAGTTTAAAAGTGGTGGCCAAGCACCTCCACCGCATCCTCGAAGTATGTGTGCAGTAGCACAGTAGGAGCCTAAATCCAAGCAACTCCTCGGCCCACCGCTAGCGGTATCGAGCTCGACTCCGATGCCAGATCATTCGGCGCCAGAGGAGGAGTGGCATTTGACCTTGACAGGTTTTAGGAGTGCAGCACCAGGTGAGGCCAAAACCGCTAAGGGAACCCGAAGAAGGGGTGGGAGTATAAGTGATTACTATCGCTTCGTTACTTGGATGAGCCGCACAGCAAGCACTAACCATCAGTTATAGGCACAAAACCGCCAAAAAATCAGCACTACGTCCTAGCTTATATAAAACGTATGTTCGTATAGATTATTAGCTATGCAATTGAGCTTGGAGCTAGAACTCTCCCTCTTAGCAAACACTACATTCTCAGTGATCGACTTTGAGACAACCGGAACAGATCCTCAGTTGGACCGTATCACCGAGGTCGGAGTTGTCAAAGTAAGAGGCGGGGAGATCCTGAAGACAATCTCTTGTTTCGTCAAGCAGCAGCGGAGGATACCACCGGCCATAACCGGCTTGACGGGGATCACAAACAAGATGCTATTGTCAGCTCCGAGTGAGGAGTCGGTAATAGAAGCGATCTACAATCTCGTTGAAGGCTCGGTCATAGTTGGTCATAATGTCATGTTTGACCTGGGATTCCTAAAAGCAGCTTATGAAAGGGTCGGCTACGAGCTCAAGAATACAAGGATTGACACCCTCGCCCTTTCGCGAAAACTCTTAAGCGGCGAGGTTGCCAACTTCAGATTAGCCACCCTAAGCCGCTACCTAAGACTTGACCACCAGCCAACACATCGAGCCTTTGACGACGCTCTAACGACAGTTGAGCTATTACATCTATTGATCGAAAGGGCCGGGACCTATGGGTGCACCCGCATCGAAGAGCTTTATCGGCTCTCAAAGATCGATCTTAACTCTGTCGGATCGAAGTTAGGGATAGCCACCAAACTCCCTCACCACCCAGGGGTCTACCTCTTTAAAGACTCAGACGGCAAAGTCATTTATATCGGAAAAGCTACCGACCTAAAGGCCAGGGTCAGGAGTTACTTCCATAGCGACACAAGACACAAGACGCCGATGATGCTCAAACAAGTCGCCACGATCGATGCCATGACCTTCAAGACCGAAACGGAAGCTGCAGTGGCAGAGATAAGACTTATCCAAAAGCAAAAACCACACTTCAACAAGGTCTACGTTAACCCAAATAGTTATGTATACCTGGTAAACAATCCAGTCTTGAAGGTAGTCTCGGAGGAAGTCTTGCCCTCTTGGGATGGTTCAGGTGACTCCCCTGGCTTGCTCGGCCCGATTCGTACCAAAACCCAGGCCAAGCTATGTATCGAAGGATTAAGCTTCGCCGGACCAACTCTCAATACTGGAGCTAACTCGCCTTTCAGTATTGCCAGTCTCTTTACGAAAGGAACCCTCATGGAACTCCATCACAAGACGATAAGTGAAATAGACCGGCTAGCGAGAAGCATGAGATTTGAAGAGGCCGAGCTTCGACGTCAGGCGGCCACAACGACCTATTCTCTCGCCCTGCGCCAACTGGAATTGGGTTGGCTAATGACTTCTGCCTCAGGGACCAAAATAGGCGATTCAGTCGTTGCGGATGGAGTCCTAAGAGACCTTTCGCCTTCCTGGACCACGTCCGACCATGTGCCGATCGAACTTAAACTAGACATCGAAGATACTCCCAAAGGGTTGACTAGAAAGCGACTCGACGAGATGTGCATACTACTTGGATATCTAAAGTTAGAAAATGCCCAGCGGACCGAGACGTTTTGCAGCGGCAACGAGATCCATCGACTCCTGAGCGAACTAACAACTGCGTTAACCCCCCGGGGATCAGATATTGACATCTACAAGTAATAAACCTCGCCTCAAGCGCCTAGGCCCGGAACTTTGGTGGAAAATGCGCTAGTTTAGTGGACTGCTATAACCGGGTGGCAGAACAATTGCACTGCCTAGAGCCATCACGCTAATGCATCTTGGAAATCTACTTGGGAACCAAAAGACGCTATTCAATGATCTTGGCTCCAAGCATCGTTGACATCACAGTGAGCAGGTCCGACCTGCCGTCACTTCCATAAAACCATTGATACAAGGGGCAAAGGACGCAACACCCAGTCGACTGACGCACTTGGTGGTCAGCCTTCGGTGCCCCTAGTAGGTCTCATTCTCAACTGCGGTTCAATGCCCGAAGATTGGATTTGCCATTCTCCTCGACGTCTCAACCAGTTGCTCCAGCGCTCGCTTGGCACCTCCAGAAGATATCGAACGGTCTGCAACACTGAGTCCATCCTCGATATCCTTCGCAGCACCGGCGACTACCAGGGCACAAGCCGCATTCAGCACAGCGATATCTCGACGAGCACCTTGGTCTCCTTCAAGAATTGAAACTAGGGAGCTGGCATTGTATTTTACGTCTCCACCCGCCAGGTCTTCGAGCTTAGCCCTTTTGATGCCGACTGACTTGGGGTCGAAGTCGTAACGCTCCAATGATACCTTGCCCACCTCGTCCCTCGTCAAGTGGATAATATGGCTATGGCCAGTAGTAGTTACCTCGTCAAGACCATCGTCGCCGTAGACGACCATCGCAGAGCGAGAACCGATCCGCTCAAGAACTCCCACCATAGACTCGGCAATCTGGGGGTCCGATATCCCTACAAGCTGCCGCTTTGCCAAGGCAGGGTTTACAAGGGGGCCTAGAAAATTGAAGACCGTTGGAATCTTCAGACCTCGTCGAACGGCAGATACATTGGCCATCGCCGGATGGAACGTAGGAGCAAAACAGAAGCCGATCTTAGCTTCTTCCATGCACCTCGCAACCCCAACTGGCCCCAGGTCAATGACAACTCCAAGATGCTCCAAGACGTCGGCCGAGCCACTAAGTGAAGAGGACGCCCTCCCTCCATGTTTGCAAACCGTAACGCCGGCCCCGGCAAGGATCAGGGCCGCTGTCGTTGAGACATTGATTGTCCCTTTCTTGTCCCCACCCGTTCCGCAGGTATCGACAACTTCACCTTCGAAGGTAACTTTGGTGGCAAAACTGAGCATCGAATCGGCAAATGCAGACATCTCTTCGATAGTCTCGCCCTTGGTCCGCAAAGCCGCCAAGAATGCAGACATTTCCATCTCGCTAGCCCTTGCTGAGAGAATTTCGACCATCGCCGAATTAGCCCAAGGGTAGCTAAGGTCTCCCCTTCTAGTTAAGGTAAAAATAGTCTCCGGCCAGCCAGGGAAGTTAAAATCGATTGAAGGAGAGTCTGAAAGTTCCATAACAGGAATCTAGCAGCGCTAGCTCGGACGGCCCGACCCGGACAAAGAGGGAAGCAGTTTGAAGTCTGTTTTCAAACCTGCCAACCAAAGGTTTGGGTAAACTGACCCACTGTAATCCGCTTCAGTCCCACCAAAGGTCGCCGTCCAAAACCCCCTTACCAATCAAACCTAGCTGAACCTGCGACGTGCCTTCGACAATAGTAAGCTGGCGGGCGTCACGATAAAAAAGCTCTGTCAAATGATCCTCCATGTACCCCGCTGCGCCAAGCAACTGCAAGGCTAATCCGGAAGCCTTAACCGCAACTTCTGACGCGTAGTATTTGGACATCGAAAGGTAAGGAACCCACTCTTTGGTATATCTCCCCTGGTCCGCATAGTATGCAGCGCGATAAGTGAGGAGCCTGGCGGCCTCAATTTCGGTTGCCATTTTGGCAATCTCCCACTGGATTCCCTGAAAGTCTGAGATTTTCTTGTTGAATGCATCCCTGGTTTTTACGTAGTCGACCGCGTACATCAAAGCGCCCTCGGCAAGTCCGATCCCTCGAGCCGCTACTATCGGCCGCATTGCGTTCAGACCAAGCATCGCTAGGCGGAAGCCCCCGACCTCTCCAATGACGTTCTCCTTTGGGACGTGGACGTCGCTAAGAACAAGTTCGCCAGTGTCGATGCCATGAACGCCCATCTTCCTATCGGTTCTGGGGACAGAAACACCATCTAAGTTTCGCTCCACTATGAAGGCAGTGATTGACGAGTGTTCCCTAGAAGCTGGTTCCTGAGTTTTTGCAAAGACCGTATACCAGTCAGCCTGAGCAACGCCAGAAATCCAACTCTTCGTCCCGCTTAGAATCCACCCACCCTCGTTATCCGGATCTGGGATCGCCCGAGTCCGCATCCCCGCCACATCGGAACCAGCCTGCGCCTCTGAGAGACAAAACGAGGCCTTCTGGTTTCCCTTTGCGATCTGTGGAAGGTATTTCGCTTTTTGGAATTCGGACCCGGCGATCATAATTGGACCCGTTGGGAGCCGGGTCAAAAGGAGCATCAAGGCTATCGTATTGGAATACTTTGCAACCTCTTCAATGGCAATAGTCAAGCCCAATATCCCTGCGCCAGACCCCCCGTACTCTTCCGGAATGCAGAGTCCCAACAGATCGGCGTCTTTGAGAATCTGAAATATATCCTCTGGATACTCCCCAGACTTATCGATCTCCCTAGCTCTTGGAGCCACCTTCTCCTTAGCAATCCTGCGCACAGTTTCTTGAAGATCAACAAATTCTTCAGGAAGGTCAAAATCCATTCTCCACCACCTACTTAGAAAACTCTCCGAAACTAGCTAGTCGACAAGACTTGTCATGCATAGCCGACAAAACTGCTTATCCTAGCCACGTTCGCGAAGATGCTACTACGTCGGCGAACTGGAACTCGACTAAAACGCCCCGCATCAGTAAGTCCAGTCAGAAAGAATCGACTGCCGGAATTCGTCGCTGAGATCGGTCGAGTACTGATACTCGGGATGGTCTACCATTAGCTGCAGGTCTCCGTCCATGAACTTACCCACCTGTGCTTCAGACATGTCGAAGGCGATGTAATGAACCGTGGAGGTGATGTCTGAGCGAGTCAATTGAGACTCGTGTTCTTTCTCGGGTTTTGCCCGCACGACTTCGCCATCATTGAGGACCAAGGCAATGCTCCTCTCGATCCCGACCAGCAGCGGGAGCCAATGCTTCAGCTCCTCTTGGGTAACGAGTTCGATAAATACCGTCGCCACCATTTGGTGTTGCTTTGGTACAAGGGGCTCATAAGTATCAAGCTCTTGTGCAATGGCTTCATCCGAAATCATCTTCTCCGCCCGAGCCATCTCTTGTATCTGGAATTTAATGGTTTTTTTCGATTCAAATAGGGCGGTCAAGATCGGGCCCAAAGCTACTCGCCGAGTCTTCTTATGATCGATAATCTCTCGCCTAAACTCAGCGCGTATCCGTTCGTACTCTCTGAGATCCATTATTTCATCAAGGCCCAGTTTCGCCATTAAATCACTCCTTCTTGAGACCATACGCTCGGGCAAGAATTTCAATCGGATGAAAGACCTTCTCTTCGGTCTCCTCGGTAATCGCTGTGTTTGCTAGAAGGCACTCCCCTGCGAGCATTTCATGCTTGGTCTTTTTTATCTTTGATGCCAGTGCTTCACTTAGCTTCTTAGAGGCCTCATAGTTTTCTGACCTATACCCCCATGTCCCATCGATACCAGAACACTTAGCTACCACGTTGACCTTTGCGCCAGTCAACTTGATCAGATCTCGCCCCTTCAGGCCGATGTTTTGAGCCTGGAGGTGACAAGCTGCGTGATAGGTAACTTCTTCCACCAGATCTCCGTCGAAATCTAATTCAATCCCTCCCCCGCTTTTATTCATCTTGACGAGGAATTCGGATGCGTCATAGGTGTGTGCTGATACCGTTCTTGAGTCCTCGGTCCCCAGATATTGTGGATAGTCCTTCTTGATCACATATGCACAAGTGGGCTGGGAGACGACGATATCCCTCCCCATTTTTACCTCGTTTATAAGAATGTCGACATTTTTACGCGCTTGGGTTTTGAATTGCTCGACATTTCCCTGATGCAGCCAGGGAGCCCCACAACATTTGGCTCCCTCTGGCAAGGAACACTCAACGTGGTTGTGTTCATAGACTCCAACTAAATCCTTTCCAATCCCCGGTTCCATGTACTCGATGAAGCAGGTCGGGAAGACGGAAACTTTAGCCCTGCGGTCCTTAATAAACGGTCTAAGCCGATTCTTGAACCAGGTCGTAAATCTAACTTTCGCGTAGGGAGGTAAAAGTCGATGCTGCGAAATTCCAACGGTCTTTTCAATTACCTGGCGGGCGACTGAATCCCTAGCACCTACTGCCTTGTTAGCAAAAGGAGAAAATGCGACCGATAACCCACCAACCAGGTCGGTCCTCGCTAGAGCCTGATCAGTAAGTCGCTGTCTAATCGACTGGTTGCCGTGTCGGACCTTGATCGCTTTTGCCCGAAGCATTAATCGAGGAAAGTCCAGTTCCCACTCGTGTGGAGGCACATAAGGGCACTTTACATAGCACATTTTGCAACCAAAGCATTCATCGACCACCAAATCTTGTTCGAGTTTCGATAAAGCTCCAACGTCTCCGTCCTTGGCGTCTATGGCATCGAACAAACTTGGAAAGGAAGGGCACAAACCGACACAAACTCGACATCCATGACATATGTCGTAGACCCTGGCCAGCTCTTGCCGGAAATCGGCTTCAGCAAAATAGCTGGGGTGGGAGGGGTCATAGGTGGTTGTCATCATTCTCCATTCGATGGTCGTATCCCTTGGGGAAAACTCGTCAGCTGCGCTCCAAGCCCGACCGAGCGGCCCGTTGAGATTCCAGCCCGCAACTTACCTGGTAGCTCCCACTTTAGGCTTAGCACAAAATTTGGGGATCGGCGCAATGTCCCGCCAACCCCCAGAAGAATAAAAAGTTATAAAGCTTCTAGTCCCTGTGCAAAACGCCCAGCATGGCTCTTTTCAGCCCTGGCTAAAGTCTCGAACCATTCTGACACTTCTTCAAATCCCTCATCCCTTGCGGTCTTGGCAAATCCCGGATACATCTCGGTATATTCATAGGTCTCGCCGGCGATCGCCGATTTTAGATTCTCCTCCGTGGGACCAACGGGCTCACCGGTCACCGGGTCGCCAACCTCCGCCAAAAAGTCAAAATGTCCAAAAGCATGCCCAGTCTCGCCCTCTGCCACCGAGCGGAATAATGCCGCGGTGTCCGGATAGCCTTCGATGTCGGCCTTCTGAGCAAAATAGAGATATCGTCTATTTGCCTGGGACTCCCCGGCGAAAGCCTCCTTTAGGTTCTCCTGTGTCTTGGAACCTTTGAGCTCGGACATATTTATAATCTCCTTTCCTTGCATTTCCTCTACTTGATTTATGTGTACAGATGACTCGTCCAACGGATATAGCTCATCGTCCGCCTGGCTGTGCTTAGAAGCTATAGTCGATCAGCAAGACCTTGACGATGTCTTCGAATTCAAAGTCGGATTTTTATCTCGATTTCGAGACCTCCGAAGGGGTTTTCTCCAGGGAAATTGCCAACCGACAGCTCTCGCAAACGCCCCTAAGCACCACTTCAGCCCGGGTGACTAGGAATGCAACGTCGCTGCGCCCGTTAAAAATATCGTCTAAAGGTCCCAAATCAACGTCAGTGACCGACCCGCAAGACTCACAAACTAGATGTTGATGGTCATTTTTGACATTTGGATCGAATCGCATCGACCCTCCGCCAAGTTCCAAAGGTTTGACCATTCCGAGCTGCCCGAGCTCGTTTAAGGTCTGGTACACGGTCTTGAGCGAAACCGTGGGCATATCTTGGTGCACCATGCGGGAGATGGTTTCCGCCGTTGGGTGTTCAGTGTTGCCAGCTAGCAGCTCAAATATCCTCTGCCTCTGTGGGGTAACCTTCTTTCCTTCAGCTCTAAAGCGAGTCTCCATTTCGAGTGCCGCCTCTTTAGGATCCTGCCTCATGAACTAGTACCTTTATCCACATTAGCTACCAACTAACAATCGTTTACGAATATTCCGCATACGAGTGCTTCCGTTGCGATTTAGTCCTCACCGAGCTAAAAGGTCTGTTGGGCCAAGGCTGTTTCCCCCAGAAAATAGGGCTAAAGTGCCAAGCTGGCTAGCCCTTTTGTCTTGCTATCCCCTATTGTGGTATCACAGCAGTTTGGACTTACAAGTAGCACCCATCTCAGTCCAACGGATTACAAGAGGTAACGATGAACAGTTCTCTCAATGATTACGACGTGCTAGTCGTAGGAGGAGGTGCTACGGGATCGGGCGTTCTGTTGGACGCAGCTTCGCGTGGCCTCAAAGCGGCGTTGGTCGAATCGGATGACATAGGGTCCAAAACTTCCTCCGCATCATCAAAGCTCATCCATGGTGGACTCCGCTACCTCGAACGCGGCGAGGTTCGTCTCGTAGCGGAGAGCTTGCGAGAGAGGGCAATTCTACAAAAGACCGCCTCTCACCTCGTCAAACCACTGGGATTTGTTATTCCCGTACATTCGCAAAGCAAGATCAAGGGGGTATCAAAGCTATTTGGGCTCTCAGCAACTCTTTGGGGTTATGACCTCGCCGGATCCATTCGGTCGTCAAAGGCTCATAAAAGGCTAAGTACAGAGGAGACCCTCAAACTGCTTCCAACGCTTCAGAGTCGGGACCTCGTCGGCTCGCTCCTTTATCACGACGCTTTCGCCGATGATTCGCGGCTATGTCTCAATATCTGCATCACAGCTCAGAGACATTTCGGTGCGGATATCTTCACCCACACAAAAGTCGACGGATTTACAAGTCCGGGAGCATCGGGATATGCCGAAATCAGCTGTCGGCCCGACGCTTCGGCGGGCGACGGGAGGCCATTCACGCTCCGGTCTAGGGTCGTCGTTCTAGCGGGAGGACTTGCCAATGGCCCTCTATCCGAGCTAGCTAGACCCGATTCCGGGGTTGGTATCGTTCCAGCAAAGGGAGTTCACCTTGTCGTCCACTCTTCAAAGCTTCCCCTCCATTCAGCCGGGGCAATTGAGGTCGGCGACGGAAGAAGAATTTTTGTCGTTCCATGGGGTGAATACTCCTACTTTGGCACGACAGACACCCCTTACGTTGGACCAGTGGGAGCACCCGATATTGACGCATCTGACGTGAGCTATTTGCTTTCGGCGGTAAATGCCCGCTTCACGACCAAGCTTACGGAGGCGGACATTACTGGTGGATGGTCCGGGTTGAGACCCCTTTTGAAGCCAGACCAGGATGCGTCCGACACTACGGAACTGTCGAGAAAGTATGAGATCCTCACACCGACTCCTTGGACTATTGTCGCCGCTGGTGGCAAGTTGACAACATACCGTCAAATGGCTCAATCAGCGGTCGATCTAGTGTGCGAAAAACTCGATCATCAGCGAAATTCGGTTACTTCAAAGATTAATTTGGTCGGCTCCTACCCTGTGTCCGACCGTGCGCAGATCTTGAGCAGGGTCAAGTCCCATCTTCCAAATCAACTAAGTGCCGACATGGCATCCCCCGTTGCCGAACACCTCTTTGACCGATACGGAACGCAGGCGGTATCGGTGATCAAGCTGATGGGTCAAGATTTGCAAGCTTATGAGACCCTCTCTGGTGGAGACCTGGCTGGTGAGTTTGAATTTCAGATCAAACACGAGCTAGCCACCACCATTAGCGATCTACTAATAAGAAGGTCACGGATAGGCATACTAGATTTTTCCAAGGCCGAGCAGGAACTCGATGCTGCAACTGATGCGATTTCAAATTACACCGGGCTAGCGGCCTCTCAAGTTGAGGCGCAAAGAGCACAGTTTCTCTCTTTTGTTGATCGACTCAGAGTCAATAGGTCAAGTACTAATAATTAGGCCCAAATATAGATCCGCCTCCAAGATTTAGAAAGGTAATTTCCGATGACAATTTTGGTGATCGACATCGGATCTTCTTCCATCAGAGCCTCAGAGGTCTCTCTGGATCTCCTGACGCCCAGACCCATCGCCCAAATCTCTACGGTGCCATCGAGTCCCGCTCCGGGGATCGTAGAGATTGATACAGCGGGACTGAAGAAGGCAATTCTAGAAGTAGCAGAGGCAGCCATCGCCGTCGCCGGGCATCGACTCGACGCGATCGCAATAGCATCACAGCGCGCAAGCGCTATTCTCTGGGACAGAGAATCCGGCGAGTGTTGGCCAATCGGGATCTCTTGGCAGGACCTTCGAACCTCCTCCACCTGCCTGGTGCTTCGATCTCAGGGATTAGAGCTGGCACCCAATGAAACGGCTACTAAGTACGTCGAACTGCTTAAACTTTCTGATGGGCGAATCGCTAATCCGGCACTTGGCACCATTGAGAGCTTTGCGGCGAGTGTACTAACTAACGGCGAGGTCCACATTTCCGACATCACCAATGCAGCGACCACCGGCTTAATTTCTTACGATGGAAGTGGATACGACCTACAAAGGGTGAACAAGCTTGGAATTGACTATTCTTTCCTTCCAAAACTCGTTCAACCAAAAGGTGCAATGGGCGTGGCATCGGCGCTCTCGAGACCGTTGGCTATAGTCGCATTGGTCGGGGACCAGCAGGCATCAATGATTGGCCAGGGGTGCGTGACACCGGGATCTGCAAAATTGACCCTCGGAACGGGTGCGATGTTGGATCTCTACGTCGGAGAAAAGCGTCCAGAATTCGAACGAAAAGGGGGATTTGGATGCTTTCCTATTGCGATCGACTCGAATGGACCAGCGCTGACCTGGGGCATTGAAGCAATCGGGCTTTCTGCGGGCTCCTGCATCGAATGGATGGCCGGC
>JAKAPB010000025.1 GCA_021823045.1 Actinomycetes bacterium
AACCGTCCCTGCCCATGTAGCTCGAATGGACCTCTGTCAGCTTTTCCTCTAACCACTTAGCCTGTTGTTCATCCAGCACTCCCGATGCCGCACCCTTCAGGTGCGATGTATCTAGGACGATTATCCTCGTTGCGTCGTTCGGCTCGTAGCAAAAATAGGCGGTACTTGCTTGAAGGTTCTCGTTTGTGAAGCCGTGTCCTTTTGGCCTTCCAGCTGCCTTTAAATAGCCAGCTATAAGGTGTTCCTTATCTATGATCTGCCGGCTCGGCTCAGGAGTTACTTCGATCGAAGACCCCCCAGCGAGGAAGGTCTCTGGACTCTCGACAAAAATCTCTTCAACTCCCGACCTTGGGATATCACCAGGGAGTATCTGCTTTAGCTTGCCAAGAGCGATCTCTCTCGCCGCCTGTGTAGCGACTCCAACCCCTTGTAAGAGCAGCTCGTGGTTCCCATTGCAGCCTATCCAAGGAACCCGGAGCCCCGGACTTATAGTCTCCGCCACGGCCCGATCTAGGAGACCTTCGATCGTCGGATGTCCAAAGAGATCCTTATAGAGGTCGGTCTTGCCTGGATCCGGATGCCAGATGAACTCGTCGCCGACTCCCTGGGTCTGTACCCCGAGGTATCCGGTAGCTTTCGACTTCAGCCGGACAACCCCACCGGCCAGGATCGACAGAAAGGCGTCAAGTTCATTCTCTTGAGCGTTGTCGGTTGCGTCACCGCTAGTCAACACGAGATCAACCTCCGCTCCAGTGATCTCAGAAGCTCCGATCGAATTGATCGCCTCGACGAAGTTGATCAAGAGTGCCACGACCAAAGTCTCTTGGGCCCTGAAGCCCGGAATGAGTTTGGTGAACTTCGGATCCCGAAAAAAACGGTTGATATATTCAAAACGGGCAGGACTCTCGGTATCGGCTAGCTGGACATCGGTCAGCTGGACGAATCGCAGGATCGACTTCCCCGTAGTCGGCCGAGTCGTCATCTCAGAGCCGACCAGGTCGTAGCGGGCGACGTATGGCTCCCCATCGGATCTGCGAAGTGAATAAAATTGGCTCGTCTCGCCCTCTTTTAGGATCAGGCCCTTATCTAACGACTCCCTGATCGAGCGAATCTCCGCCGGATGAGATCCCTTCTCGGCGTCTGATTCGAACACTCCCCCGCCATTTGGCAATTCAACTCGCTCCTCGACACACGTAATTTGGGACATCTAGCTGGAGATGTGCAGCTGAAGTACAAAGCATAACAAAGCAATGCCTCTCGAGTGCGGCGATTACCTCAACTACCACTCGGCTTGAGTAATTTGGACAAACAGACCGACACCGTCGAAAAATCCAGCGTCGGTCTGTCGTCAGGCAAAGTTGCGGCACACAATGCCCCCGCAGTATCGGTGGGGCAACCGACACTACGGCCGGCTGGGGTGGCCGGTCGGCACTGTGAACCATGGGGAGAGAACGTGAAGGCCTTAGCGGGGCAGAGATGCATCGTGGCTGATACGAAGTATTTTTCCGTTCCTTGCTTCGGCTATCACGTAGATAGTTCTATTCGTCCAACTTGACCAAGAACTTGCAGCCCAGTAAATACTCGGTAGACCAAGGGTGAATTTTCGACAACGATCCGGCATGATCTGGAAAATTCGCAAATCTTACGTCACGTATCGCGGGTGTAAAATAACTTCAAAAAGCGTTACACCTTATAGGAGGGCTGGTCGAAGAGAACTAGAGGGACCGCCGTGGGGAAGCTCGGGGGATTATCAGTCTTTGGGTTAGAAGTAGACTTACTTAGCGGAAAAAAGATGGACCAGGAACTATGGACCAGGAACTAAGGGGAGATCGACCAAACAACGACGGTGGGGGCCTAGTTGGCCGACTGTCCAAAATCCTTAGCAAAAAGCAGATCTTTACCACCGGTAAATCAACCGCAGCGAAGGGACCTAAAGTCGATCCCTCACCACCATCGATAAAGACCGCATTTGTCTTTTCCGGATGCGGTGGCAAGGGCTCCGCTCAGGTCGGGATGCTTGGAGCCCTCTTTGAAGCGGGGATTGTACCCGACTTCATCGTCGGGGTCTCAGCGGGAGCCCTCAATGGGGCGGTATTCGCCCAGGATCCCGGGGTGAAGGGGATCAGGACCCTAGATCACCTCTGGCGTACGATGAGGAAAGAGAACATCTTTTCTGGAAACCGTTTCGCTACCCCGATCAAATATGCCCAAAAGGTCGAGTCTGTTTTCCCATCGGGACCGCTTCGTACACTGATCGACGAAGAACTCGAGATAAGGGATCTATCCCTGACCAAGATCCCGCTCTACGTCTTGGCTTGCGACTACCACAGCGGCGAAGAGCACTGGTTTTGCGAGGGCCCACCCGATATGGCGCTATACGCTAGCGCCGCACTCCCGGGAATCTTGCCACCATTAGAGGTCGACGGCGTGCACCTCATCGACGGCGGCGTAGTAAACAATTTCCCGATATCAAAAGCAATTGAATTAGGCGCAAATCGGATCTACGTCCTGCTGTGTGCTTCGATGAACACTACGCTCCCAGAACCAAAGAGGCCACTCGAAGCGATCATCAGGACGTTCCACCTTACAAAGATGGCACGGTTCAAGTTCGAGCTTGCAAACCTTCCACCGGGGGTAGAGGTGTCGGTACTCGAGTGTGCAGCAGCAGAGGGGCTCGAAACCCTCGACTTTACCCATGCTGACCTTCTCATCGAAGCCGGTTACCTTTCTGCCTGCGAGACTCTAGCGATAGCGCCCTCCGAGTCACCGCCTTGGATCACCAAGGACGAGGTTGAGCCGGAGCCAGCCAGGTCCCTGCGGAGCTACCGAGCGACCCTAGAGGGTGCAATTCCAGCCGGTACCATCGCTTCTTTGGTCAGGAGCACAAAGTCGCCGATACGCAGGTACCATCGCACCTTGGCCGGTGAACACAACGACCTTGTAGAGGGTGAGGTTTGACCTCGATCAATGACTCTATGGAGTCGCGCGGAGGTCATTTTTCTATTGGTTTTTTTAGAAGCCGGTCGAACACTGGTCTTTTGTAGTGGATTCGGCTTCTGCAATAAGTTTCATCAAGGCGCCGCGGGCCCTAAAAAGTCGTGACTTAAGTGCCCCGACGCTGCAACCGCAGATCTCGGCGGCATCAGCGTAACTGAATCCAAGTATCGAGGTAAGGACAAAGGCGGACCTCAGCTCGAGATCCAGTTTTTCAACGTCTGCCCAGAGGTCGACAAAACCCGTGAAGTCATGATCCTTTTGCGCACTGATCGATTCCTCGAGGGTCGTGGTCGCTGGGGTCCGCTTCCGGATGTAGTCAATCGCTACATTGTGAGCTATGGAGAGCAGCCAGGTCTTGGCTGAATGACTCGGGTCGAAGCTACCACAGGATCGCCAGGTCCTCAGGTAAACCTCCTGCGTCACGTCATTAGCCAAACTCCGGTCACCCAGCACTCGGCCGACGTAGCTTATGACCAAGAGTTGGGTCTGCTCAAAGAACTCTTCAAACGCAATCGAATCTCCGCGTGAGGTACTGACCAGTAGGTCTTCTAAACGGTAGTTGGTACCCCAGTGAAACCTTGGCACTAAAGATTAACCCCTGACCCGAGAAACTTTCATAGCCCAGCCTACGTATATCAAGTAGATGGAACCGAACCAGAATTGCCAGATCTTTCGAACTCGGGTCGAATTACTCCTCGATAATGAGGCTAACGACCCTAAAGACTTCGACTTACAAACTCACCTGCACAGATGCCAGCGGTGCTCGGACTGGCTCTTGATGAGAATCTCGTTGGAAGGCAGTACAAAAAGCGAGCGGCTCTTGGCGCCAACGGCGAGGATCCAAACTCCGTTGGATCTAGTCCTCTCCCAGAACAAGACCTCCCGGGTTGCCTACCACTCAGCGCGGGTCGTATTGACTTCGATTGGGGTGCTTTTGGTTGTAGAAGCGCTCATCCGGCTACTGTTACCCACTGCTCACGGCTACGGCGGTCACCTAACGGAGGATGTCGCATCCTTTGAATTTGGCGTCGGACTCGGAGCAGTAACCGCCGGGATTCGGCCGAGCTTCGCCTGGATGATGCGATTTATCCTCACCCCTAGTGCTTTGCTGCTGTTAATAACGGCGATTATTGGGATAATGCGAGGTCAGACGACCGTTCTAATCGAGCTACAGCATCTGCCGGTAGTGCTAGGTGCCATATCGGCCAACTCGATAGTCATCCTCTCTCGACCCAAAAGACACCAAGCCCACAGTTTTACGATCTTGAAGTCAAGGTCGTCAAGGGCCAACTCTGCCTCACTTCGAACTAGCAGTAACGCCACTTCCGACCCTGCCGTCTCAAAGACTAGGAGTTTTACCCCTTGGCTGGCACTTTTGATACAGGGGATAAAAAGCAATCCAGATCGGATCGGTGACCTAGCGATGAGAGAAAAACTAGTCGGGGAGGTCTGTTGACCTCCTTGCCAAGACGATCCCGTTTACGTTGCTCGGATCGCCAATCACCTAAAAAGATCGACCAACACTACTGCAAAGTGAGACGCTCAAATCAACTCTTTGTCTCCCGGGGGGGATTATGTCAGATACAAAACGGACTTGAAATCAAAAAGGACCTATAAATGCCTAACAACACCGGCCCATCGGACTACGGCTCACTTGGCGGGCTACTAAATAACCAAATCGAGATCATCGTCTTGGCCTCGGCTGGAATACTGCTCCTCTTCTACCTAGTGCATCGGGTCACCGGATTCGACCCGAGCCGAAAGCTAGCTAGCCGATTAGCACACAAGAGCTGGATGACAAAAGACCCCCAATTGGAAAGCAGCCGAACCAGGTTCCTTCGAGTCTCCTTCGGTGTCATCTGGGTCATTGACGGCTTGCTCCAGCTTAGACCATCGATGCCCGGCGGGTTCGTGTCACAAGTAGCCAGTCCTTCACTGCTTGGTGGACCAGCTTTGATCAACGACATTGCGAATCCTTTCCTCAATCTATGGAATGATCACCCGGTCAAGTTGGACGTCATATCTGGGATCATTCAGCTACTGATAGGCGTCGCTTTGCTGGTAAATATCGGTCCAATCGCAAGGCGCGTCGTGCTCTACGGCTCTTTGATCTGGGATCTTCTAGTTTTCGTCGTCGGAAATGGTGCCGGGGTCTTCTACTCCGGTGCGGCATTTGTAACTGGGGCTCCAGCTGCAATAATCGTCTACGCCTACGTAGCTGTCCTGCTTTTATCCGCTGACTCCTCTCGGGCCTGGGTGGATCGCCTTCGACCAACCGCCTATGTCACCAGTGGATTTCTCGCTCTCGGTGCCATTTTGCAGGCCTTACCTTCTGAGGGGTATTGGCACAAAGGGGCCCTGTCTTCCTACCTCTCCCAGATGGCGTCGTCCCAACAGCCTTACTTGGTCGCAGAGCCGGTAAAGCTATATTCCACCTTCGCAAGCCACTCTCCGGCCATTGCTAACCTGATCATGGTCTTGGTCCCACTAAGCGCAGCTGTCTTGCTCCTGGTCAGGCCTCAATCCAAGCCGGTCGTTTTGTGGGCAACTTTCGCCGCACTATTTGGGTGGTGGATTGGCCAGGATATGGGGGTATTCTCGGCGACCGGTACCGACTTCAACTCCGGCTTCCCCCTCGCCGTGGTAATACTTTCGCTCCTGGCATCGGCCGAGCCGATCTCCCTTTCGAAGGGGGCATTGGCCAAAACGACGGACAGCCTGGTCAACTTCGGCAGCGCAGCAAAGAGGGTAGGCAGTGGAATCGGCTGGCTCACAATCACCGCTTTTTTCCTCTCGGGGGTAATTGTCGTCGCGTCGATGACCGGACCGCCCTCGGCTTCAATGGCACTGGTCGATTCCGGCGGTGCACAGCCCCTGCTAATCCCACACCGTGCTCCCGGCTTTAGCCTTTACGACACCAACGCTAAGCAAGTGTCGCTGGCCTCATTCGCAGGCCGTCCGGTAGTCCTCACCTTTTTGGACCCCGAATGCTACGACGCCTGCCCTCTGATTGCCCAAGAGATGGTATCGGGGGCTTCAATGCTCGGGAAAAACTCGTCCAAGGTAGCACTGGTCGCTATCGTCGCTAACCCTATCTTTCACTCCATATCCGACGTGAAGGCCTTTGACGCTTCACATGGATTGAACCGATATCCGAACTGGTACTACCTGACGGGAAGCGTATCTGAGTTAAAGAGGATATGGAAGCTCTATGGAATACAGGTCATTGTCCCAAAGGAGGGCATGGTAGTACACAGTCAGTTCGTCTTCTTCATCACCAAGAACGGTTTCACGAAAGACATCCTCTTGAATACGGCAAATGACCAGTATGCGGCGAGCTATTCCACGACCATCTATCAAACCCTAAAGTCGATGGTGACCAAGTGAAGACGAGGCACACCTTACTTGGCCGCTCTAAATCCAGGGCGCACTGGTCCAAAACAGTGGCCTTGCTCTCAATCTTTGCGATCACGACCGCCGGGTGTACTAGCCAAGGAGTTAGTGCAGATCCGATAGAAGCCCCAAGCACCGCAACGAATATTTCCGCTTCGATGACTCAAGCCACCCAATCAACCCTGTGGTTGACCGCCAAATCTGGTCCCTACTGGAGCCTGATCGCATTGAACCCGACCAAAGGTACATTGTCTGACATCACTCCAACCGGCATATCATCCCGTGGTGGCTTCAGCGTCGCAGCGAACGGCGAAGGGGTCGGTGTCGTAGGATTCTATCCATATGTATCAATGATCGACTCTCCGGTCTTTATAACCACTAACCAGGCCAAGAGTTGGACGACCTTTCAGCTAGGCGCAGGAATCGCCGACGTTGCGCATCCAATTGCGCTATCGAGTGATCGGCTCTATGCCCTGCTCGACACCGGGGGTCGTCAGGTAATTAGGTCACAAACCTTCTCCGGAGGATCCCAACAGACCATCACCACTCCGTCGCTCAGAATCAGCTCAATATATGGGGAGTCATCGGGCATAGTCGCACTCACAAGTCATAATGGCGGCTACTCGCTCTATTTTTTCAACGAGACGAGTCGCTCTTGGAACCTACTAGCGCCACTCCCCTCACCAACTAGCGCATCCCTAGAGATCGACACCGTGGACCCCACGACGCCAATTTCAGCAAACGGTCTAGCAAAGAGCCCAACGAGTAGCCAAGAAGTAGCCGTGTGCTACCTCGAAAAGGGTCGACCCTCCACAATAGACGAGATCTTGGTATCCAATGGCGTGGCCGATCGAACATCGGCCCCTTTGCCCGAGAGTTCACCGAAGTTAATCGGCTGTGGATCAGGCGGCGGCGAAAACTGGTTTGCGGCGCTGCAGTTTCCCCACTCGTACTCCCTGATAACCCATCTAGCCACCGCAAATGAGAGGATCCAGAGGGTGAGCAAGATTCCAGCGGGATCTGACTTTGCCGAGATAGCAAATCAGGTATTCGCCTATCACTACTCTGGATCCACCTTGCACCTTTTGCAATTGGGCGAAGGGGTAGACTCCGGGCCAAGGATAGAGTCCTACCTGCAGAACCTTTTCAACAAACTGAGCGGCGGTGCTTAGCACTAGCCCGCTCCCTACCGCTCAAAGGACACTGCAAATGCGCATAGCTGATCGAGCAGTCAAGGGCTTTTGGTTCAACCAACCCAAAGATCCGCTCGACCGACTCAAACGACTACACCATTAAATTTCGACATTTTGCTGCGATGATCCAGGAGAAGAGCGATTCAGTCCAGGTCGTTGACTTCTCGGTGACCGCTAGTTATTGTCTCTTGTTGTCCCAACAAAAATACAACTGGGGGTATAGCATGGAAAGTCAAACACGACTTGACCTCTACCGCGAAATGGTCTTAATCCGTAGCTTCGAGGAGGCAATTCTTCGGGAGTACCACGCCGATAAGACCCCGGTATGGGATATTGGAGCGGGCTTAATTCCGGGGGAGATGCACCTCTCCGCTGGGCAGGAGCCGGTAGCTGCCGGGATATGTGCAAGTCTGACCACAAACGACGCAATAACCGCTACCCACCGGCCCCATCACTTAGCGATTGCCCATGGAATGGATTTAGGAAAACTCGCCGCAGAGATCTACGGCAGAGAGGGCGGACTCGGTCACGGTCGTGGCGGTCACATGCACCTCTTCGACCCGGCTACTCACTTCTCCTGCTCGGGGATAATCGCAGAAGGGTATCCACCCGCACTAGGGCAAGCCTTCAGCTTCAAGAACTCGAAATCCAACTCCGTCGTTGTCGCAGTCACCGGGGAGGGAGCGGCGAACCAGGGGGCATTTCACGAATCTCTAAACCTCGCGTCACTCTGGAAGCTGCCGGTGGTCTTTGTGGTCGAAGATAACGACTGGGCGATCTCGGTCCCCCGTGCGAAGTCGACCTCGGTTTCATCTAACGTCGAGCGCGGAGCCGCCTATTCGATGCCGAGCGAGCTAGTGAAGGATAACTCGGTGGAGGAGATCTACCACGTAGCCAAGGGTGCCATCGATCGTGCCCGCTCTGGTGGGGGACCTAGCCTGATCGAAATTCACACTTTGCGGCTCTGGGGGCACTTTGAAGGTGACGCCCAGGGATATCGAAGCGACCTCGAAACCGTAAATAGCCGTGACCCTATCCCCGCCTATGAGTCCGAACTCAGAGCGAGGGAGATCCTCGACGACCAACTAGTCGCCAAGATCAAAGAAGAAGCTAGCGCAAAAGTACAGGCGGCGATCGACTTTGCCAAGGGAAGTCCGGTACCCGATCCTGCGTCCGCCTTGAAGTACGTATTTGCATAAAGGAGCTATTTTTAAAATGTCAGTAACTGATACAACCAAATTGTCAGAGGCTTCGAGGAAGCTCACCGCTTCACGAGCGATGGTTGAAGGAATCGCCCAGGAGATGGAGCGTGACGCTTCGGTCTTCGTACTTGGCGAAGACGTCGGTGCCTATGGGGGAATTTTCGGCTCGACGACCGGTCTTTTGGAAAAGTTCGGTCCGCAAAGGGTATTAGACACTCCAATATCGGAAACCGCCTTCATTGGGCTTGCGACCGGAGCGGCGGTCGAGGGGATGCGTCCGATAGTCGAGTTGATGTTCGTCGACTTCTTCGGCGTGGCTATGGACCAGATCTACAACCACATGGCGAAGATCCACTTCGAGTCGGGCGGCAACATAAAGGTACCGATGGTGTTGATGACTGCGGTAGGGGGAGGGTATTCCGACGGAGCGCAACACTCCCAATGTCTCTGGGGGACCTTCGCCCACCTTCCGGGGATGAAAGTAGTAGTGCCAAGCTCGCCGGCGGATGCCAAGGGACTGATGATCTCGGCGATCCAAGACGACAATCCGGTTATCTACATGTTCCATAAAGGGATAATGGGACTCGCTTGGATGGCAAAGAACCCACATTCCTTAGCGGTAGTACCCGAGGACCCCTACACGGTACCTATCGGAAAGGCTTCAGTAGTCAGATCCGGCACGGACGTCACCATCGTGACTCTTTCGCTCTCGGTCCATCACAGTCTCGACGTAGCAGAAGAGTTGGCTTCAGAGGGGATTCAGGCCGAAGTAATTGACCTTCGCAGTCTGGTTCCACTGGACAAAGAGGCAATTCTGAAATCGGTGGCTAAAACCGGCAAGCTCCTGGTAGTAGATGAGGATTACCAGTCCTTTGGACTTTCTGGAGAAATTGCCGCTGTGGTGGCGGAGACCGATCCTACTCTGCTCAAGTCGCCGATGAAGAGGGTATGCGTTCCCGACGTTCCGATCCCTTATGCTCGTTCCCTGGAATACGCAGTACTGCCTACGAAACAGCGGATTGCCCAAGCACTGAGAGAGATGATGGCCTAAAGGTGGAGGTCCGCTTTCCAGAGGTTTCAAAGGAAGATCCAACTACCCAAGGAGTAGTTGCGACTTGGTTCGTCTCAGATGGTGAAACTGTTCGTCAGGACCAGTTGCTCGCCGAAGTCCAGGTCGACAAGGTCACGGCGGAAGTCAACGCCCCGGCGAGCGGTGCGATCAAAATCATCATCCCCGAGCAGGCCGTAGTCGTCCAGTCGACGGTGATCGCCTATATCGAATAGTTGAGATCCGATGAGCGGATCAAAGTTTTCCTGCCTAGTGTGCTAGCTTTGTCCGCCGAGCTGTAGGTTGTTGGCGCAGTTCGAGCCGAGGAAACTAAACCCGCCTCGAACTGCGCAACACTTCGTTGTCTCGGTTGTTGCACACCGACACAAATCCAAAGACATGGTCACTCAAGCCGAGTCGGTATCGGTGCTATCCACTACCGCTTGGCACGTAGTTCTCTTAGCCTCACAGACGGGATCGATATCCGCCAGTGCCTGGCGCAGGAGAAATCGAAATCACAAATCGGAGCCGCAAAACCGCAATTGGCTTCAGCGTGACATTACGGGTGCTTTGAAAGAATTACTGAAGGCACCGCCCAGCGCTCTGGTTCCCCAGTTCTAAAGGCGAAGGTTCGCTTAAGTAGCTACGGCCCAGGTGGTACCAGATCGCCATAAGCGACGTTAAAGCCCGTCGGGGTCTGTGCTGATGGCGTCGACACCAACAAAGAGTTTTGCACCATGACCTCTCTGGTCATCGTTGTGGTCGGTCCGACTGTATTCAGATCGGTGAAAGTCACGTCTGGGGAGTATGGAGCTAACGGGACTAGGCCCCCATTTACCGTCGGGGCCTCGACAATCCACTCCGCAGTTGTCGCCGAACCAGAAAAGATCGCATCGGTAGTAAAAGTCTCACCATTGGTGTCGTCCTTCAGGGTAATCGACCAGTCGGAACCGCTAACTTCGGCGATGTTCACGGTCACCTGATCGCCCGGAGCCACCGACACCGCGGTGATGGTGTTAGAAGACGCTGGAAAAACTTCCCAGAACGGCTGGATATAGAACAGGTTTGGGTCGTTTGGGTCTGGGAACTCGCCGATTCCAGCCTGGATCAACGTTCCGGTTTCTACCCCGCCAATCCCAACCCACTCACCGACCCCATTGTTGGTCAAAGTAGAACCCTGCAGGGACGGCACACTAAAGGTTCCAGATACCGTTGCATATGGACCACCACCAGCTATGTAACCGGACCAGTTAGAAGAGACTACCGTATTAGCCGCCAACGAAGCTCCCGATACCGTGATAGTAACGGTAGCGGTCGCCGTTTGTGCAGTTGGCGATGAAGAATCTGTGACCTGAACTACGAAGGTACTTCCACCCTCGATAGCCGGAATCCCCGAGATCACCCCGGAGGAAGAAAGGCTTAGGCCCGTGGGCAAAGCTCCATTAGCCACGGTCCATGAATAGGGAACCAGGCCACCCGAAGCCGTCAAGGTCGCAGAGTATGGATTTCCGATTACGGCATTTGGGAGAGAAGCCGTAGTTATCATCAGTGAGGCGACCGGGTTCGTAGGTGCTGGAGCCGGCAGGGATACGATCCCCACGATCGGAGCCGGTAGTACCGAACCACCGGTCGAACCGTAAAATGCTGCGTCGCCGAAGGAGAAGATTCCACCGTCAGAAGCAACGAGCCAGTAACCCTTTCCATCTGGGGTTGAGGCCATCCCGACGATCGGCTTGTTCAGAGTCATCGCACCGGTCGAACCGTAAAATGCTGCGTCGCCGAAGGAGAAGATTCCACCGTCAGAAGCAACGAGCCAGTAACCCTTTCCATCTGGGGTTGAGGCCATCCCGACGATCGGCTTGTTCAGAGTCATCGCACCGGTCGAGC
>JAKAPB010000026.1 GCA_021823045.1 Actinomycetes bacterium
AGAGCTCTTCTATATGCTGGGAGGGTGAATTGGGACCTGTTGGAAATGGCTAAGCCCTACTAAAATCCGAAGAGTCACTAAACCCTATTTCGCCCTCCTTTTGGAGTGAAAACATTTAGTATCAAGTCTGCCGCCCGACAACTCTTACGTTAATGCTCATAATCTTGCGTCTGCGCCAAAAGGCGAGCCAGTTGTCATTAATCGCTATGAGTATCGGGCGCACTCCAATGCGGAGGTTGACCTGAAAGGTGATGAAGCGCATGGACTTTCGCTAGATTGCTCTACTTTGAGAGTTCAGTGCCGCGTCATCCAGCTCAGTTCTGATAGGTAACTGCAAGCGGGGCGCCCATACCCTTCGAATAGGTCGAAAATGTAGGCCTCGACTCGGACCAAGACCCGTGGTGCCGCCACAATCCATGGTGCCTTTTATTTCAGGCTGCCCAATACATCAGAACTTCTGCCACTCGACGACTGCGCTCCGACCATGGTCCACCAAATTCCGACCACCCAATCATTTTGAGAGGGATGTAAAAAGAAATCTTGTTACTTCTTCGCCGGTGCGTAGTAAGGGTTAGACCCAGAGAGGTGGTCGGTTGCATCCTTAACCTCTTTGATCTGCGGGGCCGCCTCTTTGATCGCAACTTCAATTCCCTGCGAAAGTGTCACCGCAGCCATTCCGCATCCTTGACATCCCCCCGAAAGTCGGACATAGGCGATGTCATCCACGACGCCAACGAGATCTACTCGCCCACCGTGAGCGGCAATCTGTGGATTCACCTCGTTCTGTAGAACTGATCCAATCAGCATCGCTACATCGGAACTCAACGACTCGGGGCCAAACTCAGGAAAGACAGTATTATCCACCATCGGAGAGTTGGGGTTCAGGATAACCAGTCCACCATCTGCTGAAAGATCTAGCGTCGCCCCAAGCAGGCGATCACGAGATGCCTCCGGCACGACTACGCTGACGCCGTTTTGCAATACGATGAGATCACTATCAGTAGCGTCGGCAAGGTGTTCGAAATAGACGTCATACTCAAAACTCGTCGCATTTGCTCCGCTCACATCGATCCAAAGAGCCAGGAGTTCAGAGTCTTCCTCTTGAGCGAGTGCCTCCGTAACGACCTCGGCCGCACTGGCGGTCACCTTGAATGGATGCTCTCTATCGCCTATCTCCACTTTTCACCACCAAATAAATAATCCCGAATAGCAACTAGCCTACTGGTATGAAAAGGGTAGTACTAATAGAGCCCACCCGAAGCTACCGCACAGGCAATTTCATGTCCGGCGCAGCCTCTTTGGGTCTCGAGGTCCTCGTGGTCTCCGACGAACCTAACCCACTTGGGGACGACTTGGCTCGATTTGTCGACGCCGACTTTGGAGATATAGAAAAATCAGTCAAAAAAATTGCTCCAATTGCATTCGAATTTCGAGCCGATGCGATAGTTGCTATCGACGACCAGGGCCTATCACTAGCTGCAGCACTTGGCGAAGCGACGGGCATCTCCTCCATAAGCGTCGACGCGGCCAAGAGATCCATGAACAAGTCAGAGATGAGGAGGGTGCTCGCCCAAAATCAAATCCCTCAGCCCGAGTTTGAATCACTTGATCTCAACGAAAGCAACGACCTGGTATCAAAAATAAGGAGCTTTTCTGACGTTGTCGGCGGCTTTCCATTGGTACTCAAGCCAAGCGGCCTATCTGGGTCGAGGGGGGTTGTCAAGGTTTCAGAAACCGATGCGATTCCCTCCGCACTCCGCATTGTCAAAAAGGCGGTCGAGATGTTCGATCAAAAAGATCGAACTTTCTTGGTTGAGCGGTACATCGACGGAGCAGAGTTTGCGGTGGAGGGCGTGGTTAGTGGCGGAGAACCCGAAATCCTGGCCATCTTCGACAAGCCGAGGCCACTCGTAGGTCCATACTTCGAAGAGACGATATACCTGCTCCCTAGCGCTGCACGAGCGGGCCTGCAACAACAGATGAAGGAGCTTGTGGCCCGATCCGTGGTGGCGCTTGGTATTGACGTCGGTGCATTTCACGCCGAAGTACGGGTGGAGGGTCTCTTGGCTTCGGAGAAAGCCGTTCATGCTTCTTCAGGTGCAAAAGTATTTCTGATAGAACTCGCCGCCAGATCAATCGGCGGAAAGTGTTCGAAATCGCTGAGATTCAAAAATGGTCGAACATTGGAAGAGGTACTCCTCGCACGGCAGCTAGGTATTGACCTCGAAGGAAGGACCGAGACACGCCATCAGGTATCTGGGGTACTGATGATTCCAACACCAAAAGAAGGAATTCTAAGATCAGTGAGTGGCATAGAAGCTGCAGCTGGTCTACCTTGGGTCACTGAGGTTGACATCAGCACACCGATCGGGCATTACTTACGGCCAGTTCCATTTTCCGAAGGGTACCTCGGCTTCGTTTTTGCCAGGGGCCCAAGCCGCTCCAAGGTCCTCGATGCCCTAAATCAGGCGGAAAACCTCCTTGAGTTCGAAATTGACCCGCAGAGCTCGACCGACGATTGTTAGTACAAACTTCTCCAAGCATAACTAGGGTGGACTGAAATGAATATATTGGTCGTATCGAGCTACGAGCTGGGGCATCAGAGCCAAGCTGCAGCGGAACTCTTATCCCTAATATCAAGATCCGACAACCGGGTGGCATCCCTCGATGCCTCATTGACCGACCACCTTCAGCTGCAGATATCACAAGCGGCAAGATCACTCTCTCCAGAAGGAATTGAAAAATCTGAAGGATACATGGATGTCGAGGACGTCTTCGTACTCGCAGATGTGATAGCTTTCTCGGTTCCAATGCTCACAGCTGCATCAATGACAAAAGAGCTTATAGAAAGGGCAAGAGCCGTAGACCGATCGAACAAAATATGCGTATTTGGTCTATACGCTTCGGTCTTAGCGCACGAACCCGAACTAGGAATAGACGCTTTTTTCGCCGGCGAGTTCCATCGACCGGTCGCCGAGTGGCTAACCACCGGGGCGCCACATCTCAAAGAAGTCAGCCAGAGTTCTGCGGGATCTAAAAACAGATCGACGCTAGTTCCAGACAGATCGACATTCCTGCCGCCCACCTACTACCCCCCGATTGAGGTCAAAGGAGCGTCAAGAACAGTCGGCTATACCGAGGCCACCAGGGGATGCAGGCACAGCTGTCTCCACTGCCCGGTCCCCGCTGTCTACCATGGGAGAATAAGGGTCAACGAAGGAGTCGACGTGTTGAGCGACATAGCTCAGCTGGTCGAATCTGGGGCGCAGCACATCACCTTTGGTGACCCGGATTTCCTAAATGCGCCGGCCCACTCGAAAAGGATCATCGATTCACTCCATAATCGCTTCGGAGCGGGTAGTGACTACGCGCTGTCCACCGGCACTTTTGTCACATTCGACGCAACGATCAAAATAGAACACATCCTGAAGCATCAAGACGTGATTGGGGAGTTCGCACGCAAAGGTTGTGTGATGATAACAAGCGCTGTCGAATCATTGAACGACAAAGTACTTTCGAAGCTGGGCAAAAGACATACTAAAGAAGAGGTACGAATGGCCACAGAGTTCCTCCATAGCCTCGGGATCACCATGCACCCCTCATTTCTCCCCTTCAATCCTTGGACCGAGGGTAGAGATCTTGCCGAGATCTTGGACTTCTGTTTGGAGTTTGGCCTAGAAGATGTGGTCGAGCCGGTGCAGTTCGGCATCAGGTTGCTCATTCCACCTGGGTCCCTTCTCCTGGAACTCGAAGAACCTAATCTCAGAGTCGAGGACTATGAAGGTGGGCAGATGGGCTTTATCTGGAACCACGTCGACCCATCAATTGACGACCTAGCAAAGATAGTTGCCAAATCCGCCGAGTTAGCGACAATAAATAAATTGACAAATGTCGAAGCGCTCCATGAAATTCGTCAGCTCGCTTACCAATTCATAGGGGAAGAACCAGCTGAGATTGAACCCAAGTCCCGCCTAACGCAACAGACGAAGCTAACCGAACCGTGGTTCTGCTGCGCTGAGCCACGATCTGATCAGCTCATCGCCATCAGAAGGCCTACCGGAAGCAAAAACCAAGCCCTTCTGGGTGTGATCGAATCTTTTCCCGACTGTCTCAATCAATAGCAATAATGTTCGAAGTGACGCTGAGCAAAGAGTTAAAGGGCTTGAACGACGCACAGATAGCGGCAGTAGAGGACGAGTCTCGAAGGCTTTGCATCATTGCCGGGGCGGGTACTGGTAAGACGAAAGTGTTATCGGAGCGGATCGGCTATAGGATCAGATCCAATCTAGTTCCAGCCCCTAGGGTGCTAGCTATCACATTCACAAGAAGTGCCGCTAGAGAACTGCAGCGGAGAATCTCTGGAAGCTCCGGCGGCGAAACCGTTGAGTGCTTCACATTTCATGCCTTCGCCTTGAGCCTCTTGAAGCGAGACTCAAAAGATAACGCAAGGACACTGCCAAAGCTGGTGGAGTCGAAGGCCGTATACCTCAAGAGAACCATATCTAAGCTGTCTGGATCCAACGGGACCGTCCTAGTCGACAATGAGTCCCTCTATGAGGTCCTTCGCCAAATCGAGTGGGCGATGGCCAAGGACCTCTCGCCCGAGGAATATCTAAAGTCCGAGGAGGCATTGAGCCACGGCGAAAAAGCACTTTCCTCGCCTAATCAAAAAGCTAGGCAAAACCTAAATCACGCCCAACTGGCGGAGATCTATGACGCTTATCTCTTACACAAGAGACGAGCAAAGATCATGGATCTCGACGACCTGATACCGATGGCAAGGGAACTGCTGGCAACAGATTCCAAAGCGAAGGAGGTATTCCAGTGGCTCTACCGGGAAATTTACGTCGACGAGTTTCAAGATATAAACCCCGCACAAATGAAGCTACTTAAGGAGCTCGTTGGCCCAAAAGGCGCAATATGCGTAGTCGGCGACCCTCGCCAGGCGATCTACGGATGGAATGGGTCGGATCCGAGCTTAATTTTTGATTTCGAAAAACATTTTCCTGGTGGAAAGAGTCTTGGGCTAATAAAGAACTACCGGTCGACGCCCGAAATACTGGACCTCGCCAAAGGGATCAACCTAGGAAGGGCTTCCACCCTAGATTCAATAGCGTCGACGAGGACCCACGGTGAGCCACCACAGGTCCTGCAATTTGAAGACGGCGACGACGAAGTCGAAGGGGTAGTCCAAGAAATCGTCGGACTCATTCATCAGGGCATCAACCCTAGGTCGATAGCAGTGCTAGCAAGGACAAATTCTCAGCTAATAGATTTCGAAAGAAGAATCAGGGCCCTGGAGATCCCATGTGCCGTCTTGGGTGGATCCAAGTCGTATGCCGGTGCCGAAGTGGCATATGCAATCTCCATCTTGGAAGAGCAGGACCCAGAGATGCCAATATCCCTAGTCTGCGACGAAATAGAAGCGATCACCTCGTCTGACCCCTACCCCGACTCGTCCCTTCTGGCGCCTCCAGAGGACTTCGACCTGCGCGCCTACAAGCGAAGACTCGGCGACCTACTCGATCAGTCGATTGAAATAAAGCGCCAAAACCAAGCAGCTACTCTAAGGGACTTACGGGACGAAGCTCTAGACCCCGAGTCGCAGGGACTTAGAAGCAGCGGAGTGACATTGTGCAGCTTTCACAAGGCAAAGGGCCTTGAATGGAGCTGTGTGTTCGTAGTCGGCGTCGAAGAAGGGACTATCCCCCACTATCTGGCCGAGACAGACCAAGAGTTGCAAGAGGAGGCGCGGCTGCTATACGTAGCCTTTACTAGAGCTAGGGATCGTCTCACGATCACGATGGCAAACACTAGGAGTCGGGGAAGCTTCTCGGTCAAAAGGGATCCATCGAGATATCTATCTACTGACCAATTTGTCTCCCAAAGCAAACCAACGGGCGAAAATCAGTCCAGTAAACCAAACCCTAAGGACGAGGCCATCTCGAAATCAAGGAACCTGCTCAATGAGGGGGACGCACCAGGAAGCCACATCTACTCTTCATTGTCCAAGTGGAGAAAGGATCGAGCGAGAATAACCGGTATATCGGAAAGAACCATCCTGTCCGATACTTGCATGCACAAGATAGCGGCAATGAGACCAAAGACTAGCGAGGATCTCGTAGCTCTTTGCCGCGGTTACGAGGTGCAGGCCGAACTGTTCGGCGACGTTCTACTCGAGCTTATTACGGAGCCGGAAAATCACATCTAACTGGTTATATCACATGACAACTGATACTCGAACCGCCCTTTTGGTTATCCAATCTCCATCGAGTAGACCGGAAATAACCAAGTTATGGAACTGACCGATACCTGAAATATCCACTGAAATTGACCTACAGGCGCTAGATACCATGTGTCGAAACAATCAAGAAGGCATTGGGCTCCAACTAGCCACATGCCAAACTGATTACATCCGAATGGCTTTCGAAAATGATCTCCAACCCGAAAATAGGACAGACTTCCTTGGTCAGAGACCCGCAGGATCAATGTCCTGCCTCCGGCACTAAATTATCAACCACACTCCCACTTGCAACCCTCGTCGTCATTGCTTCGTCCGCTGCACTGCTACTCCTTCAGTCTTTGTATAACGGGCACCTCGGTTCAGTTGTCGAATATGACGACGGGGTCTACTTCGGTGCTTCAGTCAACCTAGTCCATGGAATACTCCCCTATCGAGACTTTGCCTTAGTGCAGCCGCCGCTGATTACGGCCTTCCTAGCACCCTTTGCGATTCTCGCATCTTCCACCGGCACAAGACTAGCGATGGAAGCTGCGAGACTTTTCACCGACCTGATCAGCCTGCTAAATGTCGTCTTAGTGGCCCTAATACTAAGAAAACGATCCAACTTCCGTCAAACCCTAGGCACTTCCATCATGGCACTGTCCACATCGACGCTTCAAGCCTCCCAGACGATACTCATCGAACCATATTTGGTTGCCCTTTGTCTAGTCGCAGTCTTGGTGCTATTCGAAGGAGAAAAGCTAACCTCATCGAAGGCAAGGATCATTTCGGCTGGAGTGGTCCTTGGACTAGCCGGAGCAACTAAAGCATGGGCGATCTTTCCCATGCTCGTGATGCTCTACCTACTAAGTCGAAAAATCCCAAAAGGGTGGTGGAGGTTATTGGCAGGAACCGCAATTGGCTTTAGTCTCGCCGTCCTACCATTTGCCATTTACGCCCCGCTATCGTTTCTCAAGCAAGTTATCGTCGCTCAAGCACTTAGGCCACAAGACGGGGTGGACCGATTACTTCGAATGATCCAGCTCACTGGATTACCCGGAATATCCGAGCTGGCCAAGGTCAGTCCACATCTTGGGTGGGTGCTAGTCGTGGTTGTGTACTTTAGCGCCGCCGCAATAATCTATCTGTCGCTAAAAGACGACGGCTGGGCCAACAACTCCGACTTAGCCCACCTTGCCTTGTTAGCGGCGCCAACAATCGGTCTGGTCCTATCCCTCTCGCCATCCTACTTCTACCACTACGGTGCCTTCTTGGCCCCGTACTTGGCCATTCTCTATGCGACACTAAATTACGACTTTTACTCGAGGCGGGTTCAAAAGATAAATATCTCGAGACGCTCTTCAATCCAGAAAGCGATAGCAGCGATATTCCTGGTCCTTGTCTTAGCGGACGTAAGCGCGGCGATAAATCCCCCGAAGATCCGATCCGAAATCCCTATCACGCCTTCGATATCGGCGGCGCTAGCTACCTCTGGCTGTCTGTGGAGCTCCGAACCTTCACTAGTCCTGCTGGCCAACGACTTCAGCGCAGACAGAAACGGCTGTCCTCACATGGTCGATTACGAAGGAACAACAATGGAATATCTCCACGTTCAGCTGGCCACCGCCCAGAGGCTAGAGAGTCCTCAGCTACAGAAGCTCTTTTTGAGCTGGATTCACCTGTCCGATGTGGTCATCGCACCAACTTTCCAGCTGACATCCGAGTCGACCCAATACCTAACTAAACACTTCCACCGCATATTTATAAGCGGCAGGTATTCAGGATTCTGGATTTACAAACGCACGATTATGCCTTCTGGTTGACCTTGAAAGCTCTTGCGCGTCGTTCTACACACTCGCTAAGCATCGAGACTAGAAGCGTAACTAATTGACAACTCCCAAGATTGGTCCTTGGGTCGATTTGCAGTTAGGACTTAAAACGACTCAGCCTATGATGGCCAATTACCTCGCTAGATCGATGTATTCCAGAGGGATAGTACCGGATCAGGTCTGGACGAAGCGACGGGAATCGTAGACCTGAGGATGTGCTATACCTTGCTTTAACTCGAGGTTCCAGTGATCAAAAGCTCCGAAGCACTCGGATTTCACTGTCGCAAACTCCCTTAATAAATCCGCCATTACCTGCAAGTGTCATCTAATAATCCTCTAGCCTAGGCCTATATAATCAGCTGCACACATTAAATGCTATCAAGTGTTCAAGAAATCTTTACGACAAAAAGAGGGTCAAACTATGACTGGACCCATTTCAGCCAATAGTTCTATCGGCGAACGGAGCAATGGTGAAGAGACTATTAAACAAAGAGCTTCTCCGAGATGAAATCGGCTACACGCTGATCGAGCTGATGGTTGTGCTTCTGATCATCGGCACCCTACTTGCCATAGCTATACCGACCTTCATGAACGCAAAGTCGGGGGCTGAGGACAGGGCGATCCAATCTAACATTCAAAACACATTGACCACCGAAATCATCTATTACCACAACCAGGATCAGTTCTGTCTTACGACTTCTTGCACCTCGTTCACCAAATTCGCCATCCCGTTAGCACAAACTTCAGCTGGGACAATCCCGGGAAATTCGGCCCCCGCGACCGTGTATGTCTATGGTCTGAACAATACCTCATCCGGTCAGAGTTACCTTTGCCTCCTAGGTCAATCTGGCACCGGAAAGCAGTTTGGAATCTTTGAACTGGTTTCGACCAACTCGGCGGCGACTTCCGCAACTTACTACGCCACTGCAAGCTCCACACTGTCCTGCCCTACCTTGTCATCCAGCACCCCTGCGGTGGTGAAGAGCCCATGGAGTGGATCGGAAAGTAGCTGGAGCTGATCGCTCAGATTGCTCTATCGCTGTTATCAACCGTCCGTCGAACATCGCAAATTAAGAGCCCTCAGCAAGGCTATTCGGTTCGATAATCTCGAAAGTTAGCCTGCAACTAACTCGCTCACTTGAGATTCAACTCGCAACTCGCCAGTTAACTCGATAGGAGCAAAGGTAATTCGAAGGCAGCGCTGTGACCCTAAGATCGTACCGATCTTACGACCTTCAACATCAACTATCGCCTAGCTACCGCTGAGTCGACGACGACTAACGATAGCGCTACCTTAGGGCAGAGTTTGATGGCGTTCTTTGCGCGCCCCAGCAGCTCTGCCGGTATGTCTTCATTCCTGTCGATGATTGGATAACCCCACTCGTCTTTCAGGATTAGCTCCGGTAAGATCTCGCAGCAGTACCCATAGCCGTCACATGCAATAGGGTCTAGCCTCAGCCTTATCGCCATGGCGGTATATCCTCCCTGTCATTGAAATCCAGAAGAGCAGACAACGTCCTCAATTATCTCCTCCACCACCCCCAGGCACGGTCACGTAGACCGGCACCTGCTGGACGACTGGCACCTTCTCAATAATGGTGACAGTCTTCTGTGGTAGGGTTGGTGGGGTAACGGGAAACTTCTGAACCGAAGTTGTCACCAATCCGGCCCCGAAAAGCTTTTGGCCCTTCGAGATAGCGACATCCAGCTGCACATACAGGGTCTTCCCCGATACGGACTGCACCTTAGCCCCTACAAAGTTCGGGGTAAAATAGGCAGCGGGCCCTTTGAACATCCCGGGATTGCTTGGAGTTCCAACCGTAACTACGGTTGAGGAGACCTTCGTCAAACTTCCTCGATTAGTCCCCATGAAAGCCACTTCGAAGACAACTCCAGGGTGTTTGGTGAAGCTACCGGCTATTACGTAGCCGCCTTTTGCCGAGATGGCCTTGCTCACCCCGTAAACAGTTCCGCCCACAGACACCTTTGGATTAGCCAGATCCTTACTGTAGGAAAGGGGAACAGCGGTTGCGACTTCGGCCTTGTTCGCAAAACGCGCAGCCCAGCTCGCCTTGGTAGGACCAGATAGTGCCCATCCGACTATGACCGCAGGGAAGAGCGCTGTTACGGCTGCGACCAATAGTCGGTTTCTATTAGCACCATCCCACCTGGATAGCACCCGCACCCAAACCGCAGAAATCACCGCAATTAGTGAACCAAGATAGATGATTTGAAATCCCAAGAATCTCGAATCAGATCCGGTCCCAAGACCATGCACCATCGCAATCGCCCAGATCCCATAGCTAGCGAAGTGGATGTACTTCCAAGACTTATACCCCAACTTGTGCCTTAGCAGGCTCGTGACAACGACTGCGATAAACATATCTGAAGCAAAGACTCCGAGGCCCAACCAAAATGCCCGATACGGGCGTCCAAAGGGATCTAATGCAGTCAGAATGCCGAGGTGAGTAAAGGGGTCATAAACTGCGGTGGCAATATGGACAATGAGGGCAGAAAGGCCGATGAGCGCTAGGTTCCCATGCAGAGCAGCATATCGCACCCTCGAATCGTTCCCGATGGCCCACCTCTGAGCAGAAAGGATGCCCAGGATCACAGAACCGGTCAGAGCTAATAGGGCAACAAAACCGGCCCCCCTGGTCAGATACCAACTCAACTGGGAAGATACCGCAAGGATCATGTCGAAGCTCCTTCGAATACCCCGGGTTCCCCGGTGAGGTCCATGGCCGATTCTGGCCCATTCTCGACTGGACTTGGCCAGCCGGAGTAGCAAGCTACTTTATGGTCTTGCGACACGACCAAGCACGGCAGGCCGATTGATGCGGCGTAAGCATGAGATCCAAGGCCAGAGGCAACTATGGCGGTGGAAAAAGCGTTGGCAATCCAACTGTGTTCTGCTGCAACCGTGACGCTCAACGGCGCCCCTTTCGCCAAGCGTCTTGACTTTGGATCGATGATGTGAGGTTGGCCCGTCCCATCACCTTCGACCCCGACTGGCCTATAGATACCCGAGGTCGCCAGCCCTCCCGCTTGCAGGAGAATTTTCTGTCTTACTTGTCGTGCGGCGGATCCAGCCAACACCTCCACACAGAACTGAATCGGCTCAGAATCGTCGGCTTGTCTAACGGCAACATCGCCACCGAGGCCAACCAGGACGGGTGAATGAAAAGTCTCCGAAATCATCGCTGCTATTCGGTCGGCATAGAGCGATTTCGACACCGAATGAAGATCTAGCCTCGCACCCATCGGAATGGTTATTGTAGAGTTTTCCCTGTCAACTAGGATCCTTTCGTGGCCCGGGACGGTCGTCGCTATCAACTTTGGCCCTCGCGAAGCCGCAGTTGCTTCGAATTGGCCTTGGAGGTTGCAATGATTCGAGCGATCTCTTAGCCCCAGCTTAAACACCTCCGCGCCGATGCTGAAGTCACACATTCCCCCGGTAATTGATCCAGCCAGTTTGGCAATCTCCACTATCTCGATCAGGTCCTGGCTCGCTAAATGTGCCTTGCCGTCAGCGTTGTCCGAAAGTCTCCGCACTTCTGAGTTGGGATTGAAACCTGAAGCCAGAGATTCAAGTAGGTCTAGCTGCTCCACCGCTATGCTCAAGGGCCTAGCCGAATCTAGCCCGGCA
>JAKAPB010000027.1 GCA_021823045.1 Actinomycetes bacterium
TAGGTAAGTACTGCAGCTAAAACCTCGACAACACGACAGATTTCGTGGCCGAAACCAGATCTGCGCCTAAATTCGGATCACTTTCGATGGAAATAATCAAACTTCAGGAATTTGGCCGGAATGGGAGTTCGATAGAACAACGGTCTCCTAGGACCTGTTCTCGCCATCGCTCACAGCCAGAGTTGGGTCGGAGCTGACATGGAGTGGGGGCGCCTAGGCATCGTGGCGAAGCAGAAACTCCCCCAGGACTGTACTTGCGGCAGCTGTCGGTAGTGCCCCCTTGCCACGGAGTAACGGGCTTGTCGTACCCAGTCCAAACAGAGGTGTCTCACCGGTGGGTGGAGCCACCAAAATTCCGAAAGGGCCTCGTGTAGATGATCTAGCTAAGCAATTTGAGGAAAGGAATCTAGAGATGCAACAAGAGCATCAAATGGGCTCTCGGAGCGAGAAGCCAAACGAGGGTAATGACTCTGGACATGGACCTATCCAGAGCTATTTCGATTATGTAGATGATTACCACGAGGGTGATTCCGATACTTCGGTATTTGGTGAAGTCGGGGAACCCGTCGAGGAGTTCGGGGAGATTGGGGAACCAAGTCACACCGGCCAATTCGCAGGTCTTGGCTCAGAAGACTCCCCTGTCGTCGGGTTGCGTTGCTTTTGTGTTGGAGAGGAGCCGTACTCTGTGGTGGCGACACCTCAGTTCACTGTTATGCAGAATGGTCACTTCCTGACGATGCAGGTGCTCACTGCTGCTCGGCGTTTGCGTGAAGTAGAGCTGGGAGGATCCGCAGAGGCTCCAGATTCCTTGGATGCAGTGCCGGTAGTTCTCGGATCCTTCGGTGGTGGTAGGGATCTTATCTCAGGTGTACTTGTCGAGGTCAGCTATAGCGATGAGGTGGTGTCTTGGCGGCGTCGGGGTCGGGTGGATGTAGCTGGTCCGAACGGTGGTGGACTGGTCGAGGTGGTGAGGCTCTTTGAAGATGAGATCCCGATCGAACTCGATCCCGAACACGTCCCGGTAATCGACAGAGCGCTGTCCAATGCCGAGTCACAGAAGAGTCTCGTAGGTACAGATGTACACGCCATCAATCTGACGATGGACACCATTGGTCAAGACGTGATCGAAGTTTGGCAGATCGATGCCGTGATCGCCCTTGTGATCCCTACTAAGGATGCAGCAGAAATCTGGCATGTCTATGATCCAGCCGAGCGACTACGGCGTGTGCTCGATGTCCTTGATAACCAAGAGGCCTCTACACGGGTGCCTCCTCCGAAGTTGGCACCCAACTACGACAGGCAACTACCCGATAGGTACGAGATCCTCAGACGCTTCGACACGTTACCGGACATCAGGCGGGATGAGGCTATCTCTAAGGTCACTTCGATGTATGAGAGAAACAAGGACAACGACAAGGAGCAGTTGAAGTGGCTTGCAAGACTGCCGGTGCCACAGAGACCGGAACCTCCGTATTCAAAGGGTGAACTTGCAGCTTTAGTGAGCAATCTCAGAGAGAAGCTCGACCTCGCCTATCCTGGGACACCAAAGGTCGCACGGTATCTCGTCGAACATCTGGCATTCAGCCAGGCGTGTATCACACCCCTTGGTTCCCATCCGCTACTGGTTGGCCCACCAGGAGTTGGAAAGACCAAGGTAGCCAAGGAGTACGCTCGTGCACTTGGTCGTGAGTTTCGCAAGATCGACTTAGGTGGACTGAATGATCCACACCAGCTTCGTGGGTTTCACGTCACCTACCTTCGAGCGGAGCCGGGTCAGATCATATCTGCAGTTGCATCGTGTGAGACTGCGAACCCAGTCGTCTTGCTCGATGAGATAGACAAGACCGGTGACACCCGCGGTCCGGTGCTCGACGTGTTCTTGTCTCTTCTCGATCCCGACAACGCTGGAATGTTCATCGATACATACTTAGATGTCCCCTACGACCTAAGCGGGGTGACCTGGATAGCTACTGCAAACTCCCTAGCTCCCATCCCGGCTGCCCTGTTAGATCGACTGAGCGTCGTGGAGATTCCAGGGTATGCAGACGATCAGAAGCATCTGATTGTTTCCGAAGCATTGTTGCCAGAGATCATTGCGAACCTCCATGTCTCCTTGAGGCCGAGTACCACCATCTCAGATGCGGTGATTGATCGCCTGATCGAACTCAACTCGGGTGAGATGGGGCTACGTACCATAAGGCAGTGGCTGGAGACTCTGTTTATGAAGTTGATCGTCGCAGAACTTGACGGGAGGGAACTGGAGCTGAATCCGAGTAACGTCGCAGGCTTCCTAGGTCTCAGTTCCTTCGAATATGCTCCTTCGAAACATAAGGGGCCTCTGGGATATCTCTAATGGGAAGTAGCGGAATGTGCACTGATGGCCAGAGTGCCCCCGAGGCGGATCTGATGGATCTCCGCCTCGGGGTGGGCCAACGGTGGCTGGGAAGAGGCTCGCTTACGAATCCAGCGCCTCGATCGCTCTTACAGCGGGAACGCCTCGCTCGCGAATCCAGCGCTGCGCTGGGTCTTTGCGATGGATGACCGGATGATGCCCAGGTCGGAGGCCCCTGCGTCGTTCGGGTTACTTTTCCCGGAAGAAACCCAAGATGAGCCTGAGGGGCCGCAGGAACGTTGACGCTGTCTTCGGTGAATGCCTTAATCTCACTATGGCCCACGTTCGGTGCCATGGAACCCCTCACACTTCTGACCCAGATATCATCGCCAGAGCTGGTGACATCGAACAGTCGTTCGCCCCTAGCCCTATTTGGGTCCCGCTTCTAATTACAACGGCGTAGTTTCTTCGCTACGTAGGGCGTTAACGTATCGGACAGCGACTCAGTCTTGGACATTGACGGCTTTCTCGGAGAGCGCTACACTGTGTACACAAAGGAGACACAATGGGCAAACTCAAAAGCGTCGGCGTTCGCGAATTTCGTAACAACGCCAGCACCTACCTTTCAGGCTCCGATCCGGTTGCCGTGAATAAGCACGGTCAGGTGATCGGGTTTTACATCCCGCTTGAACGGGATCAGGACGAAGTGAGTCGCGCCGTTGCCAAGTTGGGCGTCACGGTCGAGAAAGTCCTCGAAGAAACTGGCTTGTCCGAAGTGGAGCTGGCACAGTTATTCGACCTGCGGCGGCAGTTGCCTGAATGATTGTCGTGGTCGATGCGAGCGTGCTCGTGGCCGAGCTGCTCCGCAAGCGAGGGCGTGAACTGTTTCGCCATCCTGAGTTGCGCAGCGTCGTCGCCCAGGACCAGTGGGAAGAGACCCAACACGAACTGCCAAAACGAATCAAGAAGATCGTTAAAGGCGGTCATATGAGCCAATTGCAAGTGGATTCGATATTAGGTGACGTTGACGAGATCTTCTCTAGTCGCACCATTGAAGTCATTCCTTCCTCCGTCTACGAGGAGAAGAAGGAACTCGCACTTCGTCGAGTGCCGCAAGATCCCAACGATTGGGCTCCTGTAGCTCTTGCAATGACTATGGAAGCTGGCATCCTTACTCGCGACGGTGACTTCCTCGGATGTGGCCTTCCGACATGGACGGTCGAGACCCTTCGCCTGGAGCTTGAGAACCTGTGATCGGAGTAATCGGGTTCGACAATCTGATACAACGGAATAAGGATGAGTTCAGCTTCGCGGTCACCGAGTTCGGTAGCGGTGTCGGGATCATCCATGCTGTAACTGCCATGATCAATGCAGCTTTGTTCAAGGCGTTCATTCCTGAAGCGGTGATTTTCTAAGATGTCCTGGCCTCCAACGGCAGAGCAGCAGACGGTCATCGATCACGACATCTCTCGTAATGCCCGCATTCTCGCTGGACCGGGTACCGGAAAGAGTGCAACCGTCATCCGCCTGATGCTCCGGCTTGGTGATGCTGGGAAGAAAGGTCGGATTCTCACATTCACCCGTGCAGCAACGAATGAGCTAAAAGAGAAGGTTGCCGAGCATACTGAGGTCTTAGACCAACCCAGCACCGTGCACTCGTTCGCCATTTCTACGCTTCTGGCGAATCCTGGGTCATCTGGTCTCCCGGAACCAATCCGTATCTCTGACGATTGGGAATGGAAGGAACTGATTCGAGTGCATCTTGGCAATCTCATGAATTGCAATGTCCACCTCATTAAGAGGGCTAGCGCAGAGATGGCTTCGAACTGGCAATCCCTCGCGGAGTTCGAAGATCCAGACCTCCCGGCGGATATTCGCAATCGCTTCGCAGGAGCATGGGAGCAGCATCGACGAATCTTTGGATACTCTCTCCTATCAGAGCTTCCGTTTCGGCTACTTCGTGCCTTGGAAGATCACGCCGATCTTCAACTCGGACGCTGGGAGTTCCTGGTTGTCGATGAGTACCAGGATCTCAACCAGTGTGACCTGTCAGTCCTGAAGCAGATTACATATCGAGGCAGAGCACTCATAGGTGCCGGTGACGATGACCAGTCGATTTACTCGTTCCGCCGTGCTCACCCGAATGGAATTCGGAGATTCGTCGAAGATGATTACCCAGGGGCGGACGACCACAAGTTGTCCATTAGCCAGCGATGCGCGACCTCTATTCTCGACTGGGCACGGCATGTCATCGAAGGTTTGCCCGGGCGCCCTTTGCGCCCGCCACTTACAGCAGCAGCGCATTGCCTTCCCGGAGACGCTCGATACCTTCGGTTCAACGGCTGGAATCAGGAAGTAGATGGAGTTGCTCGGCTCGTACTTTGGCTGACCGAAACGAAAGGAGTCCACTTAGAAAACTTGTATCGGAGAACCCTCGCCATTAACTTCCACAGCGCGGATGGATTAGTCGAAGTTCAGATCGACTCGTTTCTGCCCCTCGGTTCACCGAGTGCTTGTCCTATTGTGTGAATCGTTCACGCCTGCTGGATACGACTCTCGGCTCAAGGTCGAACTGACATGTCTTGCGTTTCATTTCCTACGCGAGGAGTCGGCCAGTTCTTGCAGCCAATGGATTAGGGAAACCTTGATTACCGTTCGTTCCCGAAGCCGGAGATTAAATAGGGGCTTAAACGGTAAGTCCGGAGGGCTGCAAAAAGAGCCCTCCGGACTTACCGAAATGAGTACCAGACTGACATTCTGGATCAGCTAGCTGATCCAGACCTGGAAGGGTTGCTTGGCATCAGGGCTTTCCCCGGAGCCTTCTGACTCATGCCTTTAGCTGGCGGGAACTCCACTTGGCCATTCTGTCCTGATGCACCAGTCGACGCATTCCCTGATACGCCTGATGAATTACCCGTTCCGGAAGGTCGATTGGTGGACGTCGCCGATGGCTTAGTTACTGTGGCACAGAGCTGCGCTATGGTATCACCCTTGGACTTTGCCAACGTACCAAGCTCAATAAAGGCAGTGGCGGTCAAAGGATTGTCACTAGCAGCAGATTGCGACCCGGATGTTCCGGTGGTCGTCGTAGAGGCAAAAGCGTGCGAGTACGCATTGCACAAACCGTACAGACTCTTTCCGCTTGCTAAGCCCTGATTTAGCACGGTAGATGAGGTGGAGTCGCCCGCAACGGAAGCACCATCGGTTACCTTCGCATCGGAGCCTACCTGAGCATTGGTCGAATTCTGGTGGCTTGTGGGCGCTAACGAAACCGACGGGTTGGTGCTTTTATTAAATGAGACGGGCAATACGCCGGTTAGAGCGGCAGCGGTGCCTCCAGTCAGGGCAATGGCTAGCCCAGCTAGTGCGACTTTGGCGCTTAGGAACTTAGAAATCATAGATCGTTTCCTTTCGGGTATTTCCCCTAGATCTGAAGTAGCCCAAGTGCTGCGGTAGGCGGACATCACAGTATCCTTCATCGCAAGTTCGGTCATAGCAGCTGGAGCATTAGCCGCTGAAACCAGCTGACCAATGCTACGTAGTCCAGGCGGCAGTGACTCTACATTCGAATCGCTGCCGAGAAGTGCTTCTATGATCTCTTCACTAAAGGGCTCTTCGATCATTTCGTTAATGGAAACGCAGCAGTGTCGTCGAACGTTACATTCGTGTCAGAAATATTTTCGGCCATCTTTTTTATCGCCCTATGCTGAATCACCCTTATTGCTCCCTCTGATCTTCCTACTATCTTTGCCACTTCCAGAGCGCTAAAACCTCCAAGGACCCGGAGTAAGACGACGTCCCGCTGCTCGTCGGTCAAGCATTCCACCAATGCCGCTACCGCTTGGTCAGCTTCTGAACGAGCCCCTGGGGAAAAGCTCGGATCGCTTGTGTGCCCTGCCGATTCGGCATCTGTGATCTGCTCCAGCCTGGGTCGTACACTAGCTCGTCGGGCGCTATCAATGATCCTGCGCCGGGCTGTGGAAAAGATCCAAGCTCGAAAGTCGCTTCCATCTCCTTCGAACTTTGAGAGGGATCTGACTATGCTCAACCAGGTTTCAGAAGCGATATCCTCTGGATCAATCACCCTGCGTCCCTTGAGGTATCTAAGCAATAGCGGCGCAAAGTGCCGGAAGATCTCTTCCATGGCGGCTTCGTCTCCGGATTTTGCCCTTGGGATAATTGTGACTAGATCTAGCTGGCTGGCCAATTAAAAACTCACTTTAGGTGGTTTTCTGAGTTATGTTAGATGATATTCGAACGATAGTACTGATGCAACTGGCAAGCGTAACGAAAGCGACGAGTTGCTCTTCAGGCTTCTTGTAGCCAAGGGTCTTTCTGGGTAGGCCGTCGGGCTCCGCTGGATCTTTCTAAGCCCGCTTGCGGAATACTTTGTGAGGTCAGTTCCTTTCGATGGAAAGTGTCGTAGCAGCCCATTGATTTTCTCGTTCGCTCCCAGTTGGCGAGGCGAAAGCCGATTACAGAAGTAGACCGGAATTACGCTTTCAGGTGGTAAGTCTCGGTTTCTTGCTAACTCCTACCCCTGCCCTAGGTAATGACTTTGACGAGCTCTGCGGATGGCCTTCTGGATTGCATTAAGCATGGCTCATTTTAGAGCCACAGCACCGTTATTGTCGGCAAGATACGGTTAGTAGCAGAAAAAGCTACAGAAGGACTGGGCGGGTAAAGCATCAGAGGTGGGTCCCAACGGTGCTTTTCTACCTTTTTCTATGGCGAGAGCTGCCGCTACGTGCCCAGGAAAAGCTCAGTAATCTGCTTTGGCCGTACGCTCGGAAGTCATCGCCAAATTGGCAATTGGACAACTTCGCTTTGACGGTCTCTGCGGCCAGCGTAGGTTTCGTCCAGAACTCAGACTAGAAACGAGCTCTCGAGTTAGCTCATAGCGCCGTTAGGCGTAGTTCGTCCCTTGTCGTTCATTTCAAGGCTCACCCTCGCCACCTCGTAATCTAGGAAAATCCACCAGGAGCCGGCGAGAACCCTCTTCCGAAGACCACGACTCCTCTGGCCACAATGTCACTTTGGCGTCACCTTCGCACGAAGCGTTAGTTTTGCGGGCTAGATCTATTTGGATCTTCGGTGTTTACGTTGACTCGGAATTAGACCGGCCAGATCCGGAACGAATCGCCTCCGCAGGTGGCTTTGACCCCTTTTGTCGTACTCTATGGAGGTATATCGGGTGATCTGCGATCTGGCTCATCAAAGAACCACGTGAAAGGTCATGAGCGACCCTCTAGCTTGTTAACACAACGTACCATGTCCTGTCCGGTATAGGGTTTCGGATCACACTACTTTCTGCATTACGTGGTATCAAAAGCATCGAAAGCAGAGTGGAGACGTCCAATTCGTTTAACGAATTCCCCAGTGCTATACGCCTCAAGCATTATGCACAATTAAGCAAGAACTGAACGATAGTCGACAATCAATTGCCAGCTCCTTACCCAAGCGTCGTGCTCTCCCTTCGACCCAGGCGTTCTCCTAGTTGAAAACCTGAACTGCAATGGATAAGTCTACTGGCAAATCACTTTGACTATTTGGGCTGCCGCCCAGGTCCGGGGGGTCCGGCAAAGGCCTGGGAGATCTGCATCCATTCAAATGCGTCTTTCCCCTTGACCACCAGGGAGGTGTCGAGGAGATGTCGTCGCTGGGTAACAACCAGGGCAAAGTCTAATGACGTTCCTGAGACCCTATTCTCGGCAGTTGGGTTGCCGTAACTGAGCAAACCTTGCTGGCCCGTCAACTCGACGAAGACGTCTTTCTCAGGGGGAGCGAGTCCCCTGTTGACGAAGCTGAATGCTCTGGTTCGATACCCCAAAAAACAGACGTGTGCCAATCGTTCAGAATCGTTTGGGGCCATTCCCAATGAGTCTCGTATATCTATTCCGTGCGCCCACGTTTCCATTAGACGAGCGGTTAGCATCGATGCCAAGCTCATCGGTGGACCGAACCAGAGGTATCGGGCTTTGGGGTCGACCGTTATAGCCGTCTGTAGCAGCGTGGATCTGGCGGTGCGGAACCAATCCAAAAGCGAAGCGCATCTGCGCCCGCCTCTTTTGTATTCGATAAGTTCGTTTTGTGCTTCTGGATTTCGAAGGAACTGCGAAAGTAGCTTAGAGAACTCCTCTGAATCCCTGATTGCAACCTCTGCAACTTCATCGAAGACTGCCAGATGAACGATCTGGTCTTCGATACTCCATGGAACAGATGGGGTTGGTCTTTGCCAATCGACAATATCAAGATGTTCCAAAATGACCGCGAGATCACTGGTCTCATGCTTCAGGTCCTTTGCTAGGTCTTCAAGCACGTTGCTCCCTCCGGCGATCTATTTCTGAAAGGATGTGGGCCAGCGACCATTGGAAGCGCCTAAAGTGCCAGCACTACAGGACTCAACCTATCACAAGTCATGGATCCGTTGACATCAGGATGGGGCCGGGGTATCTCTGGGGCGGAACCAATGTGAGGAGACAGAGTATCACCAAGGTGAATTGGACAACGATTGCCGGGGCAAGACTTATCTCGTCGAACAGCAATGTAGTCGCCAAAGCCAGGTAACCGACGGCCAGCGAGTAACTTATAGCTGGCCTGAGCCAAACAGTTCTAACTTGAGCTCTAGTTTGGAATGGATTTTGCGGATGATCCATCGGGGAGGTCATATGTTCTCTTTGGAGCTGGCGCCAATTCAGAAGGCTCGATGTCGAAACTACTACTAGGCAGATTGTGTCGCCAAGGGCGCCAAGTCGGTCTGGTGTCACGAGGATCCAGCTCGCAGGGCCGAGAAAGATTAGCCAATTTCGCCTTAAGTCCTGTGTAGCAATAGCGGGTATTAGAAGCGGAAGGTAGCTCGCCCACATTATCGGGGTGACTATCAGGCTGGACACGACTGCTACCAGGAAGATTCCTTGCTGCCTCCGCTCGGGTTCGGCAATCGTCAAGGCAAGGAAGAAGATTACAACGGAACTGGCTATCGCCAGTATGACAGCAGACGTCGTCCCCACGGCAAGTCCGCCGAGCAGTGCGGCAAGGGAGTATCCCTGACCCCCCTCGTGACGGGCCAGTTGGGTCAGTAGGTGGTAGTAGCCCGCCGCAGATAAGGGCCCTATTAAAAATCCAAAGCCCAAAACGCCGCCGGACAGGGTGCAGGCCGCAGCAAAGGCTCGCAACCTTTTAGTAAAGACGAGGAAAAGCAAAAGAGGGAGAAGGAAAAGCTTGGTTGAGACGGATATCGCTACGAAGAGTCCGGATACGATTGGCTTATCTCGAAACTTCCAGGTGGCGGCGATTGCAAGGAAGAGGATTGGATTTAGGGTACCCATCTGAAAGGAGATTATTGAGACCGACGAAAGCACTAGCGAGATTACGAGGAAGTTCGACTTTACGCCGATCAGCTTCAGGCCGATCAGATATGCGACGATGCTGACAACTACGAATAACTCCTCTGCCAACCGAACCGGCAGTGCGGCGAATGGCACGAAGAGCCAGGATACCAGGTATGGATATACGAAGGAGCTTCCGGAATAGACCGAGGCAGACCCAATGGTGGGGTAGGGACTCCTCCCGGCCAGGTCTATTGATGCTGCTCTGCGAAAGACTAAAAAGTCGGCCTGATTGTCCATATGAGCAAGGATCAGTGCCACGACGAAGACAAAAAAGTAGGTGGCGTAGAGCCTGCCCCTATCGCTACCTAATGGGATATTGAACAACCGGGTTCCTTCAATTAGCCAAGTGACGACCCTAATTTTCGACCTTGGCGTTATAACTGTCGATGTAGCTCGCTGACTTAAACGGCGTTTAGTCTGACGGCAACATAGTCCAGAGAACTGGGCGTTGACTGCACGACACTGCGGACCGATACCAGACTAGCTTGCGTTTTAGCAGAGCAACTTCTCGATGGGGCCAAGCCCCAAGGGGTCAGCATGGCTGGAACCAAGTATCTGTACCGGACGAGTTCCTGTCAGGTTCGATGTTGAGATCTCCATCTGTTCAGTACCAGAAATTCCGAGGAAAACTGGGCGAGCCTAGATATCTGGAGGCGGCTTGTTCTTCATCGAAGATACTGAGTTATGAGTTTTCTAGCTACCTAGGGGCGATTCTGTTCAGATGCCAGCAGCTACCTGAGGGTGGCTTGCAATACCGAAGTTACCATTCACGCCCTCCCTTGAGGTGTTTGCCTGGATTTGTTCCAAAGGCCTGCCTAGAGTAGATGCGTAGAAACTGCGCGCATTTTGGCCAGTTTGCCTAGGGAGTGGGAACTTCGAACTAGATGGTTTCAGGCTCCATTTTGATCGCTCCACATGGACATTCCGCAACGCAGATCCCGCATCCTTTACAGTAGTCATAGTCGAACTGATAGCGTTGGCCCGCCCCGAGCTTGATCACCGCATTGTCCGGACACACTCCATAGCAATTATCACATTCGAAGCAATTACCGCACGACAGACACCTTCGAGCCTCGAAGAGGGCGTTGTCTTCATCAAGACCCAATACGACCTCATCAAAACTGGATTGGCGACGGACAATGTCAAGTTTTGGTCTGACTGTCTGTGGTGCATCGGTGTAATACCAAGTGTGCATCTTGTCGAAAGAAGCGACTTCGTTCTTAGCTGGTTCGGTTAGCTCGTCGCCTCGTAGGTAAGCATCGATATATCGCGCTGCTCGCTTGCCATGGCCTATCGCCCTAGTCACTGTCCTCTCGCTCGGCACCATGTCCCCACCGGCGAATACGCCACCCTGGCCGGTCATCATGTTCGGTCCGACTTGTACGACTCCGTCCTGCACTTCGATTGAAGGAAGATTTTCGACTAGCGAGAGATCGACTTCTTGTCCCAGAGCGAGGATCAGGGAGTCAGATTCAAGTTCCTCGAACTCACCTGTAGGCTGCGGGAAGCCGGTCTCGTCCAACTCCATCTTCTCAATTACCAGTTTTCCTGGTCCCGCGTGCTTGATTGTCGACAGCCAGCGCATCTGGATACCCTCTTCAAGTGCCTCTTCTACCTCAAAGTCGTGGGCTGGCATTTTGTCTCTAGTGCGCCTATACACGACAACAGCATCGGTAGCCCCGAGGCGCTTGGCGGTTCTGGCTGCATCCATCGCGGTATTGCCGCCACCGTAGATGACAACCTTGCGTCCAATTTTCGGAAGTTCTTCGCCTTCCATCGACCGCAGAAATGTCACAGCGTCGAGGATGTGGGTTGAGTCGCCGGCTGGAATGTAGGCGCGCCGTCCAACCTCGGCACCTATTGCCAAGAAGACCGCGTCAAACTTTTTGGAATCGACAACCTTCGACAGATCTTCAACCTTTTTGTCGTAGTGGATCTGCACGCCCATTGCGA
>JAKAPB010000028.1 GCA_021823045.1 Actinomycetes bacterium
CTCGAGGTCGGTTACCATCACAGCCGAACCATCTGGCTTCACCAGCCGGGCGTTTGGCTTCCAATCCGTCAATGTCAAGGTCTTACCCGGAATCGGCCCAAGCGAGCGCAGAAATGGGAAGAGCTGTATCACCCCCAAAGCTCCAAGGGATAGGCCTAAAAGCCTCGTCAGCATCTTTCTTCTAGTCAGCTCGTTGGTACCCCTAGCGAGCGACGCTTCAAAGGCGACCTTGTCGTCTTGGTTTGACGCTAGCTCCTCCCGCTCCTCGACAAAGGGACCTTGGGGAACTAGGTACTTGCCCCAACTTACTATCCCAACTCCTATACCCAATAGGCCAACTGCTAAGAAAGTACCCTCCAGCTGGGGCTGACCCCCCTGCCAGAACACTACACCTAATGCGATGGTCGCCAAGAAGGAGATCAGAAAGGAGATCGAAATGACCGCCTCGACCTTTTTCGAAGCTATTGGGGCATCACTTTGGGACCCTTCGACGTTATGGGCGATGCTCAATGGGACCTTCCTCCGATCCAGAAGCCGAACAGCATGACTGCACCTAGCCCTACCAAAATTCCGATAAAGCCTTCGGTCACCGGTCCGACGTGACCAAGAGCGATCCCTCCAGCGTTGTTTGGATGATGAAGGTACATGACGTACTTGACGATATCGGCGACTTGGGCGTTGGTAAGGGTCCCGGGACCGAAGCGGGGCATGTTAGCGGGTCCAGTCCTAATCGCCTCGGCGACCTGTGTGGCATTAACCGGCATCAAAGACGGTGCGTAGACGTTGTTGGCCAGAGCGTCGCCAGCACCGGTAATGGTATGGCACGCAGCGCAGTTGGTAGCAAAGAGGCTCTCCCCACGCGACAGGCTCGCAGATGGAAGATTGACATCGGGAATCGCTGGTCCCCCCGGTGCCTTCGATACGACGTAGGAGTCGATGGCGAGGGTCTGCTGGCGATTGAAGCGAGACGGCTTCTGAATCGCCTGTATCGTCGGGTCAGCGAGTGGCATCCTACCGGTCGAGACCCAAAAGTCGATGGTCGCCGCCCCTAAACCCTGTAGATTTGGTCCTCGAGCAGAACCCTGTGCGAGCCCACCGTGGCAGCTCGCACAGTTCTCTTCAAAGATCGCCTTACCCTCCGAAACGAGATTCGTCGGAGGAGCGGTATAGGTGATCGAAGGACTACTAGTCGAGTAGCTTGATTGGGCTGCCGCTGCGCTCGGTGAAGAAAAGGTCGCAACCCCAATCCCACCGACAATTCCCACTAGAGCAATTGAACTGAAAATGGGCTTCGACAGCCGGTCTCTTGCCGCATTGATGCTGAATTTCACTTTCAATTAGCTCCTAGTGCAACAAGAAAAGCACTCCATAGAGCGCTATCCAAACAACATCGACGAAGTGCCAGTAATAACTCACCGACTGCAGTGCCGCCAACTCGCCGGGATCCGTCTTCTTCCCCGCCAGCCTGAGCATCAAAAAGGCCATCGCCACAACTCCCAACAAGACGTGGAGTCCATGTAATCCTGTCATGATAAAAAACATCGAACCGTAAGCGTTGGTCGACTGTGAGAAGGTGACTCGGCTCCACTCGATGGCCTGATTACCCAAGAACGCTAGACCCATAATCATGGTCAGTACTATCCAGGCACGAGCGGACCTTTTTCTATAATGCTCCGCCTCAAAGACGGCTTTTTGCATTGTGAAGCTTGACAAAACTAGAATTATTGTAAAAATTCCCGTTTGCAATACGTCTAATTTGATGCCGGGAGGCGGCCAAGAACCGGTCCTGTTGGCACGGATAGTGAAGTAGGCAGCAAAGAGTCCGGAAAAGAACATCAGTTCCGAACCGAGCCATACCATAGTGCCAACACCCAGCATCGATGGCTTGTTAAAGCGCAACGGTTCCCTTGGCTTTGCCGCCCTTGCGGCAACTGCTTGTGTCATGAGTTCCTGTCTAGTCCAAAACTTGCATCAATTAGCGCCAGATTAGACCAAAATTTAAACTAACTACCAATCAAGATTCGCCAAAGACCAACCATTTTGGCAAATCAGTACTGGCCAACAGGTGAAGTCTCTGGGTAGTCCTCGTCATTGCGACAAATAGTGCTCTCAGAGATCTCTCAGGATCACTTAGCAGTTTCATAGGCTCCACGACCACGACGGAGTCGAACTCCAGCCCTTTGACCGACTCGGGATCGTGAACCGAGACCCCGGTCGCCCCGTCATATGACTCGATCTTTTTGGCAATATCGGCTTTCAAGGAGGTAGCTGAGAGAATCCCTACGGTACCGGGGGCAACTTTACCTAACTCACTCATGGCTATCTTTGCGGCCGATTCAACGAGCTCGTCGAGGGTCACTTTTGTGGCCTGTACCGGATATCCGCTCGCTCTGAGGGTCTTTAGAGACGGAAGCTCGGGGGCGTACTTTTCCAAGACCAACGACGCAGGCTCCATCACCTCTTTTGGAGTCCTATAGTTCACGCTGAGCTCGAATGACTTGAACGGCTTGTTCCCATTCAGATGCTCGACGATATGTTCCCAGCTCCTAATGGAAGGGCCGATAGCCTGGGCGAGGTCGCCAAGTACGGTCATCGAACCCGAAAGGCAGCGTCTCCTGAGCATCCTCGCCTGCATCGCAGAGAGGTCTTGGGCTTCATCGATTACCATGTGGGCGAAGCTCTCCGGATCTTCTTCACCCTTTTCGCTCGGACCAAGCAGGCTACTAGCCTCATCGAGAAGAGCAAGGTCTTCTTTGGACCAAATTGGATTGGACTCATTAGGTGCTCTCTTTGAAGCCGTAAAAACCGCCTCGGCCTCCGCTTTGGCGAGTATTCCATTTGTCGCCAGATTGAAGAGGGCTTCGTGACTGTAGAGGTCACCCAGGAACTGTACCGGGGTCAACTTTGGCCAAATCCTCTCGACGACGAGCTGAAAGGCTCGAGAACGGCGGATGGAACCCATCACCTCTGCGATTAATTCCGGATCCTCTTCTCCTGGGAGTTGAGTTGCACTCAGCTTCTCAGCGTGCGAGGCGATCGAAACGATATTCTCGTCCGCCTCGGGTTCCCTTACAAAAGGACCATCGCTTAGATAGCTCTTCGCCAGTGACCGGGCCAAATAGAGTTCAACGGTCCGCCTCTTTGCGTTATGCCCTTGGCGCTTCTTTCTCGCCTGGAGGAGGGCATCCCTTGAGAGCTCGGGTGAGATTACTAGATACTTGGCGCCGAAAGGCACTTCGTAGTTGCGTTGAAGGGGCCGCTGGCGATCCCTAATGCCTTTGGCGATCACTCGGGCCATCTTTATCCCGCCTTTGATCGCCGCCGCCTCTGGCGGGTCGACCTTCTTAGGGGGTCCATAACCCGCAATTGAGTCTAGAGTTGCCAACTCAACGCCGGTTTCGCCGAGGGAGGGCAACACCCTTTCGATATACCTTACAAAGGACGAGGACGGTCCGACCACCAAGATTCTCTGTGACTCAAAGCGCCATTTGTGGGTGTATAGGAGGTAAGCGGCCCGATGCAATGCTACCGCCGTCTTGCCCGTGCCCGGGCCTCCCTGCACGACTAGCATCCCGGCCATCGGGTATCGAATTATCCTGTCCTGCTCGCCCTGGATCGTCGCGACGATATCGCGCATCTGGGAGGTTCGTGGCCGCTTGATAGCTGCGAAGAGCGCCCCAGCTCCGGAGATCTCCACCGGGTCGTCCACCCCACCTTCGGAGGGGTATTCCTCGTCGGTAATAGTAGATGCGCCTAGATATTCGTCTTCTATCCCAATTAACTCTGACCCATGGCATTCGAAGTGTCGCCTTCTTACTACACCCATCGGATCTTTGCCCGTAGCGCGATAGAAGGGCTCCGCTACCGGTGCCCTCCAGTCGATGATCATCGGTTCCTGATCCTTCGACGCTACTGAAACCCTCCCAAGGTGGAAAGATAGGCCCTCTTGCGACACCTCGTCGCCAACAAGATCGATCCTTCCAAAACAGAGTGCTTGGTCGCCTATCTCAAGCTGTTCCAGCCTCGACAAGGCGCTGCGAACAACCATGTCCCGTTCGGTCCTGGCCTGATGGGTTCCACCTTTGCCAATATCTAAGACATCCTCCATCATCGTTCTGGCCTGGGTTTTTGTCTCCTCTAGGCGCAGATAGGCGGCCTTGATGAAGCTGGCTTCGGCCTCGAACTCTAAATGGCTCACACAACCTCACTGAACAAAACCGTGGATATCTGACCAAAAGAGTTTAGGCTCAAATCGACAAAACTATGACTTTCCATGATCCCAAGACAGAAGAGGACCCTGAGAATACCTCTGCATTGCTCCGACAGGCGGCAAAAAAGAGTACCTCGATCGTCCCAGTATGGTTTATGCGCCAAGCCGGAAGGGCCCTGCCCGAGTACCGGGCGATCAGGGGTACCGGATCGATACTCGAGGCGGTTGAGATTCCCGAGCTCGCTGCGGAGATCACTCTTCAGCCCCTAAAGCGGTACGGCGTTGACGCTGCGGTACTCTATTCCGACATCATGGTGCCGCTCAAAGGCATCGGGTTTCCGATTGAGATCCTCTCCGGCAAGGGCCCATACGTCGCCGAACCGATCAGGACAGTTAAGGACCTGGATCGGATCAGGATCGAGGATCTAGACATCCCCTACGTCCTAGAGACGATCCGGATACTCAAAGGGGAGCTATCGGTTCCCCTCCTCGGATTTGCCGGCGCACCCTTCACGGTTGCTAGTTACCTAATCGAAGGCGGACCATCGAAAAACTTCGAGGCGACCAAGGCCTTGATGCTCGGCGATCCACACCTCTGGCACCAGCTGATGCAACGGTTGACCGACCTTTCGATCTCATTCCTCAAGGCGCAGATAGCTGCGGGAGCCGATGCGATACAACTATTCGATTCTTGGGCCGGTTCCTTGGCACCTCGGCACTATCAAAGCTACGTCTTGGACTACTCAAAAGCGGTCTTCGACGCGATCAAGCCATATCGGATTCCGACTATCCATTTCGGCGTGGGAACCGCCTCGCTTATCCGCCTCATGGCAGACTCGGGCGCAGATGTGCTAGGACTCGACTGGAGAGTAGAGATCGACCAGGTAGTAGACGCAACGGACGGACGGCTAGCAATCCAGGGAAATCTCGATCCGACCGCATGCCTCCTCGGATTCGATGAGGTCAAGAAGGAAGCGGAAATGGTCTTGAAAAGCGCTAGCCGTGCACCGGGTTATATCTTCAACCTCGGCCACGGCGTGCTCCCCTCGACGGATCCGGAAATACTAAAAAGGCTCGTCGACTTCGTCCACGAACACGGGCAAAGGATAATTACCGCTCGGAAAGACCAGCTACAAGCTGAAGGAATGATTCGATGAAGGTTGTTGTAGTTGGTGGTGGAATCGCCGGCCTGGCAGCGGCCTACGAGCTATCTCTCAATCCAACTAATGAGGTCGTGCTGATCGAGTCGGAAGGAAGGCTCGGGGGGAAGATCCTCACACAGCGGCGCGACGGCAGGATTCTTGAAGGTGGTGCCGACGCCATTTTGAGGCGAAACCCCCATGGAATGAAGCTGGTCCAAGAGCTCGGTCTCTCCGACCAACTCACTGCGCCATCTGCGGGTTCAGCTCTCCTCTATAGCAACGGCGCACTACACCCTATGCCACGCGAGCTCGCTATGGGAATTCCCACCGACCCTAAGGTTCCACTTCACACCCACTCGGTCGGCATTGGTTCACGCCTACGCGCTTCTGCAGGAATACTACTCGGCCTGAGAGGCGACCAGGAGACGGACTCCTTGGGGTTGTTGTGTCAAAGGAGGCTAGGTAGGAGATTCACCGAGGGTGTGGTCGATCCCCTTATCGGCGGGATCAACGCCGGTTCGGTCTATGGATCGTCAATATCAATCATGGCCCCACAACTCGTCGAACCGCTGACAGCAAGGCCAAAACTACCATCCAGAGGCCGTGGTCAAAAGATCAATAGTTCCAATCCAAAACCAAATCCGATATTTGCGAGCCTGCCCGGGGGGCTTGCAGAGCTAGTAATGGCGACAGCCGACAAAGCACAGACCAACGGGGCTGAAATAGTTCTACAGGCCAAGGCAACTGCTATCGAACCAAATGATAGCGGCTGGCTAGTCCATTTCGAACGGGAGGGAAAGACCGAGCTGATCGAAGCCGACGGGGTGGTGTTGGCCACTCCGTCCTATCACGCAGCGGATCTCCTAAGGCCCCTTGCAAAAGACGCAGCACAGAAACTGTCACAGATCCGATACTCCTCAGTTGCTATCTGCTCCTTGGCCCTCAAAGGCGCCGACTATCGCTTGGACGACAAAATTTCGGGGGTATTGATACCCAAAGATCAGGGATTTTTGACCACGGCAATCTCGATCTCATCTTCTAAGTGGCCGAGCTGGGCGAATCCCGATGAACTCCTCATCAGGGTCTCGGTCGGTAGGTTCGGAGACTACCGTCACCTTGGCATCGACGACTCCGACCTAGTCGATCTCGTCGGAAATGAGGCGTCATCGATCCTCGGCCTGAAGGATACCGCCGAAGTCGGCCAGACTAGAGTCTTTCGATGGCCGAACTCCCTCGCTCAATTCAGGCCGCACCACAGGGAATTGATCGATGCGATCCAATTCGACATCGCTAACGCCGGGCTGCAGAATATCACTCTCGCCGGGTCATATCTGTCCGGCTCGGGTGTTCCGTCTTCCTTGGGCAGTGGCCGAAAAGCCGCCTCAGAGATCCAATTGGCCAACAAAGGATAGTGCTAGTCGAAGCGGACGAGCCCCGCTAGGCCTCTTCTACCCCGGCCTCCGCAAAACTCGCCATCTCAGAGAGGAGCCGAGCGGCGCTTTGGACAATGGGGATCGCTAAAGCTCCACCCGATCCCTCACCTAGGCGCATATCGAGAGACAAAAGGGGTCTCTTGCCTAGCATTTCAAGGGCTATCTTCGCCCCGGGCTCTACTGATAAGTGGCCGGCAAAGACGTACTCGCTGACGATCGGGGATATCTCATGCGCCAGTATTGCTCCGGCTAAAGAGATCACGCCATCGACTATCACCGGCACCTTCAAGGAAGCCGCACCGATAATGAATCCGCAGATCGCCCCGATCTCGAGACCGCCGAGCTGAGCCAGGAGTTCGATCGGATTACTTTTCAGGTTGCCTATTGCGTTCACCCTAGATATTGCGTCTCTGATCACCGATATCTTGATCGCTAGCGTTGCGTCGTCAACTCCAGTTCCTCGTCCCGTGACAACCTCGGGATCGAGCCCGGATAGATAGGAGATGATCGCAGCCGACGGGGTAGTATTGGCGATCCCCATGTCTCCGGTAACGAAGAGGTTATAGCCCGCTTCGTGGAACATTTCAGCCACCTCTACCCCGCGGTCTAGGCTCTCTCTCGCCTCAAAGTTTGACATCGCCGGGCCTACTCGAAGGTTATTTGTCCCGGCTTTCACCTTGGAGATGATCAGCCCGGGAGCCGGATCTAACTCGGCCTTCACCCCTACGTCAATGACGCTTACTCGTGCACCGACCTGTCTTGCAATGACGTTCACCGCTGCACCACCAGCGAGGAAGTTAGCGACCATCTGCGCAGTAACCTCCTGTGGCCAGGGCGTCACCCTCTCTTGGTGGACCCCATGGTCACCGGCAAAAACACAGATATGGGGGTTGTCAGGTATCGGAGCCGGACAGGAACTCGTTATTCCACAGAGCCTGTTAGCCACCTCCTCGAGATCCCCCAGGGATCCAGGGGGCTTTGTCAGGGTGAGTTGCCTAGCAAGCGCCTTATCTACTGCGCCTTGGTCAATTGGCACGACCCGGCCAAGGGCATGCTTGTAAAGGTTCATTAATGGGCTCCTCGACTTTACGCTAAGGCTGTACGAATAAGACCCTATTGAAGATGAAGAACTTCCCAACCCATAAGATCCCAAAAGCGGCTAATGACGCCAAATTAACAAACAAAACATCGCCCATGTGGGAAAGGTTCATCGTCGTCGCCAAGTGATGGGCGTACCCGACGGCTATAACCGACAGGGCGAGCCCGACAAAGGCGAGTGCCCAAAAGGGAACTACTTCCTTCATAAAGTGTGACTTCCCGGTCTTGCCCCAGGCCCAGGCTCTATTGAGGTAGTAGGATGGCACCGCAGCTATCGCAGTCGCCATGATGTTGGAGGTAGTAGCGGACCACCGGCGCAAAACACCGTAAAAGAGGAAGAGGAGGCCTTGGGTAATCACCACCGACACCGCCGACACCGCCGTGTACTTGATAGTTTTCGGCTGCAGCGCAAGTGACTTCAGCCTGATCACGGTATCCATGAGGCTTTGGTCTTTGTTGTCCTGATGATCCTGAATAGTTGAATTCACGAATATACAGCCTAACCAGATTCCTAAAGAGTTCCAAATAATACGACTAGTAACCGCTGCGAATCTGTAAAGATGAAGGAGTGAGTCAAGCATTAGATGACCTAGTGGCGCTACTGGACCTCGAGAGGCTCGACAACGACGTCTTTTTGGGGGTATCGCCGGACGAGAATAGGAAGCGCGTCTTTGGGGGGCAGGTCGCCGGACAGGCCCTTATCGCCGCAGGAAGAACCGTTGAACTCGGAAATGTTCACTCGCTACACGCTTACTTCTTACGACCAGGTAACCCAAAGGTTCCAATCACCTTCGAAGTCGATCGAATACGTGACGGCAGGAGCTTTACCACTCGACGTGTAGTAGCAAAGCAGAACCAGATTCCGATCTTCAACCTCTCCGCTTCTTTCCACATCGACGAGGAAGGGGTGTCCCACCAGTCTCCGATGCCCGAGGTTCCGCCGGCCGAAGGACTACCGACATTCATGGAGCGGATGGCCCCTTGGGCTCATTCAATGGGCGACTGGTACGAAAAGCCCAGGGCGATCGACATGCGCTATGTCGATCCACCCAACATGGCAAAGGAGATGGGGGCGCGTGAGCCCAAGAGTCGGGTTTGGATGAAAGCCGACGGAAAGCTGCCCGATGACCCACTGCTTCACTCAGCGGTTATCGCTTACGCTTCAGACATGACCATCTTGGACTCCACAATGCTCCCGCACCGGATCAGTTGGAATCAGCCCGGTCTCATGGTCGCATCCTTGGATCACGCAATGTGGTTCCATCGCGAATTCAGGGCGGACGAGTGGTTCCTCTACTCTCAAGGCTCCCCTAGCGCCCACGGAGCCCTCGCAATGGCGCGGGGGCAGATCTTTAGCCACGACCGACGGTTAGTGGCATCTGTGGTCCAAGAGGGCCTCCTGCGCTTACCCAAGGATTGAGGCGGCAGGGCAAGGCTTAACTGAACCGAGGCGGTTTGTTCCCACCGCCTCGGTTCTGATACTACTTAGCGCTGATCGATGTGGAGATACTTACGCTCGGGAACTCCGGTATAGCTCTGGCGAGGCCTAATGATCTTGGAATCCTGATCCAACATCTCATTCCAGTGAGCCAACCAACCGGCGACCCTCGGAATCGCAAAAAGTACCGGGAACATGTCGACCGGGAAGCCCATTGCCTGATAGATCAGGCCGGAGTAGAAGTCTACGTTCGGATAGAGCTTGCGGGAGATGAAATATTCGTCGGAGAGGGCCACCTCTTCGAGCTTCAAAGCGATGTCTAAGAGCGGGTTCTTCCCGGTCACTTCGAAGACGTCGTAGGCGACCTTTTTCACGATGCGCGCCCTTGGGTCGTAGTTCTTGTAGACCCGATGCCCAAAGCCCTGGAGCTTTCCGTTTCCGGCCTTCACGCCGTCGATGAAGGCTGCTACGTTGTCCATGGTGCCGATCTCGGTGAGCATCCTTACGACTGCTTCATTTGCACCACCATGTCGAGGGCCATAGAGGGCTGCGCAGGCGGCTGCGGTAGAGGAGTAGGGATCGGCGTGGGCAGAACCAACGACCCTCATCGCAGTGGTCGAACAGTTCTGCTCATGATCTGCGTGGAGGATGAAGAGGATGTCCATCGCCCTAACCAAGGTGGGGTGCGGCTGATAGTGCGGCTCGGCGATCTTCCACATCATCGAGAGGAAGTTGGCGGGGAAGGTTAGCTCGTTGTCTGGGTAGACAAAGGGCATACCAACCGAAAATCTGTAGGCTGCTGCGGCGAGGGTCGGCATCTTTGCGATCAGGCGCACTTCCTGGTTCTTGCGGGCTACGGGATCAAAGATATCCTTAGCGTCAAGGTAAAAGGTCGAAAGGGCGGCCACCGCAGAGACCAAGATACCCATCGGGTGGGCGTCGTAGTGGAAGCCATCCAAGAAGCGCTTGCGCACATTTTCATGGATAAATGTGTGGTGAGTGACCTCTTTAGTCCAAGTGTTGTACTGAGCTAGGGTCGGGAGCTCGCCGTTCAAAAGGAGATAGGCGACTTCGAGATAGGTCGAGTCCTCCGCTAACTGCTCTATCGGGTAACCTCGGTATCTCAATATCCCAGCGTCGCCATCGAGGTAGGTTATTGAACTCTCTGTCATGGCCGTAGTCGTCAAACCTGGATCTAAAAACCAGACCCCTGGCAGCAACTTTTGCCACTGGGCGGAAGAAACCACCCCATTTTCTAGCGGGATCTCTACAGACTTTCCCGTCCGATTATCCGTTACCGTTATGCTGTCGGCCACTTCTTTGCCTTCCTAACTCTCAGCGTGCTACGGGCACAGATCAACCCCCGATGACTCTGCCCCTCCAGACGAACTGGGGTCCATTTTTCTGTCAACTTCTCTGTCAACTTTGACAATTCACCTTACATTGCGGCCAGCGAGATCACTCAGCTGGTACCTATAGACGTTCGTGTCCCTCAAAGCAAAGCCGCAGCGAAGGTACAACCTATTGGCCACGTCTCTATCGGGGCGCGAAGTCAAATCAACCGTCTTTGCACCGCGCTCCTTCGCACGATCCAACGCCGCCTTTACAAGGGCTTCACCTAGTCCGGATCCCCTCGCTTTCGAATCTACTACCACATCTTCAATGAAGCATCTTGTTCCAGTAGGTATCCTACCTACAAGTAGCGTGAGAGTGCCAACTACGTCATTGCTTTGGGTGGCAATAAAGACGTCCGTAGAGTCGCTCTCGATCATCTGAGCAAGGACCCTGCTATCGAAATCCACATTTGACGAGGAGAGTTGTGCTAAGAGCAAAGATATCGAGTTCGCCAGTTCCTCCGTAGCCTCGCTTGCTATTTCAATTCGAAGATCTCGATCCATATGACTATCCTTCCAACT
>JAKAPB010000029.1 GCA_021823045.1 Actinomycetes bacterium
GTCTAAATGTGAAGCCAGGGCCGTTGCGTCTGCGAGGGTGAGAGTTGAAGCCGATCCCAGGCCACCTCGGACTCCGCCAGTGCCCGTAGAGCTACCAGGCGAAACTACCAATAAGTTACTTCCTAGAGAGGAGACGGCGGCTGTAACCTTAGCTTGGGATCCTTCGCCCAGCCCAACTGTAATGATTACAGCTGCGATACCGATTAATATCCCTAGCACCGTTAGTAGGGACCTTGACCGATGGGTTGCAATCGCTTCGATTGATGCCCTTAAGGTCTCTCTAAGGCTCATCATCTGTGACCCATCGATCCACCCGATGGCTCGGATCCCTCCTGGGGCTGCGCAGGCGGAGCGGCTCCGGCAAAAGTAGTTCCGGTACCCACAAAAATGAGCTCCGGTGGGCCGTCACCTACAACTACCCCATCGCGCATCCTCACCACTCGAGAGGCAACTTTTGCTACGTCTGGTTCATGGGTAATCAAGACTACCGTGCGCCCAGCGCGATGAAACTCCCCAAACCAACCGAGCACCTCCTCAGACGATGCCGAGTCGAGATTCCCCGTTGGTTCATCCGCCAATATGACGGTAGGATCGGTGACTAAAGCCCTGGCGATAGCGACCCGCTGCTGTTGGCCACCGGAGAGCTGAGTCGGTCGGTGGTGCCGCCGATCCGCGAGACCAACACGGCGAAGTGCCTCTATCGCTCGAACCCTCCTGTCAGTTGGATTCAAGCCTGCATAGACCAGAGGTAGTTCGACGTTACTCACTGCGGTCAAATGTCGAAGCAGGTGAAACTGCTGAAATACGAAACCGATGTACCGATTACGAATCCTCGCTAGCTCGGCTTCATCCAGATTAGAAACGTCCCTCCCAGCGAGCCTATACCTCCCCGAGGTCGGGGTGTCGAGACATCCGATGATATGCATCAAGGTCGACTTACCGGATCCTGATGGGGCCATTACCGATAGAAACTCACCTTCCTCGACAACTAGATCCAACCCACGAATAGCCTCGACCGCCGCTTCGCCAGTGCCGTAGGTTTTGCGCAGCTCAGAAATTTCTATCACGGGGACCGTTCTTCGCCCATCTCTACCCTGTTCAACTGGGGAATCTTGGCTCACTGTCATCCACCCACGATCGCCCGGCGGACAAAGCCTCCGCCACCACCAAGGCCCTTGCCACCGAAGCCACCACCGAACCCGCCAGGACTAGATGGAATTGCGAGGGCTCGATTTGCCAAGACGACGCTCTCGCCCAACTTCAAGCCCGAAAGAACCTGAGTGTATTGGGCGTCCGCAGCACCAACGGATACTTTTACCCTCTTCTCTTTGTTGGCACTCTTTACCAGAACGTAGCTGAGGGAACCTACGGTATGAACGGCGCTTGTAGGAACGCTCAGCACGTTAGTGGCCTGCTTCACGATCAATGCGACTTGGGCGGACGCTCCGGCGAACAGCTGAGGTGCTTTGCTAGTCACCTTGACCCCCGAATAGAGATTCGGGTTGGCGTCGGTGATTGAAACAACTATCGGATAGCTGGCAACGCCAGAAGTTATCGTCGCTTGAGGGGTGATTTGGGTTACGGTACCGTATACCGGAGTTGTAGCTCCCGCTGGAACGATCGTAGCCTGCTCCCCGAGCTGGACTTGGGATATCTGGGCGTCACTTACCGAGCCCTGCACCTCGTAGCCACCAGGGGAACTCAGTATTATCGCCCCGGTGGGTCCGGTTGAACTTGCGGAGGCTGAAGTACCAGCCGACCCGCTTAGACCCACGGTTATATTGATCTGATCTACAACCCCGGAGATAGGCGCAACGATTTCTGCCTGGGCCAAGGAGGCCTGGTCGGTAGCTAGAGTCGCTTGATCATTGGCCACTTGCGCTTCGTCCGCCGAGATAGCTGACTGCGACTGCTGGACCGCCTGGGTGTTCTTTGCCTGAGTCGACGGTATCTGAGACTGTGCGGTCGCAAGCTGGTACTGGTCTGAGGTTACCACTTGAGTCTGAGAAGTCACCGCCGACTGTGCCTGACTGCACTCAGAAGAGGATGGATCTGCGCTACAACCACCAGATGCGATCGCTTTGTCGAGGTTCAAGGTCGCCTGGTCGGTGGCTAGTTTTTGGGTAGCGTCGGTAACTGCAAGTTGGGCTTGCGCTAATGAAACTGCGTTTTGGGCTTCGGTATCGGTGAGGGCGGTCTGAGCATTTGAAAGCGAAGTGGAAGCCGAAGACACCTGGCCTTGGGCAGCAGTGACAGCTTGTGATTCTTGCGTACAAGAAGTTGCACCGGTTCCTGTACTTCCTGAAGTGCACGCATTCAGCGCTGAGTTAGCTGCGCCTAGTGAAGCAACCGCGTTATTGTAACTAGTCTGGTCCTGAGCAATAGCTGCGTTCGCTGAATCGACCGACTGGGTATTTTTCGCCTGGGTAGCGGTCACAGACTCCTGGTCCGATGCAAGATTCTGTTGATCGGTCTGAACGGTAGCTTGCGCCGAAGTGAAAGCCTGCTGTGCGGAAACGCACTCAGACGACGAGGCGTCGGCCTGGCACCAGTTGTTCGCTATCGCTTGGTCTAAGGTCAATGTGCTCTGGTCAGTAGCTAGCTTTGCACTGTCCTGTTGCACCGTCAGCTGAGCCTGGGAAAGGCCGTCGCTGTTGGACTGTTCGGTGAGGGGTAGTGCCCCTTCGGCACTTGCGAGATTGGCCCTGGCGGCACTTAGGGTGGTCTCAGCCTGGGCGATCTGGTCGTTCAAAGTCGTGGTATCAAGGGTTGCCAAGACCGTGCCAGCTACTACTTTTTGTCCTGATATGACGTTAATCTTGCTTACAATACCAGTCGTACCAAATAGTAGACCTAAGTCGGTCTGAGGCTCGAGAGTCCCAGTAATTGAGATCTCCTGCCTAATAGTAGCCAGGCTTACGGGTTCGGTGACCAGGGCGGCACTAGACCTGGGCTTCGTCTCATAGTAGGCGTAAACGGACCCGCCGATTAAAGCAACTACCACAAGCCCGGATATGACCCGGTGACCGGCTATTCCCCTTCGGACTCGAGAAAGTCTGGAACGAACCGACCTATTGCGGGTCCCCGAAATTTCAGCTTCTCTCTCCTCGCCTGATCCGCCGAAGCCGGCTGGATATCCACCTGAATCATCAACCTGGGCCATCAAATCCTCTTGGCGAAATCGAGGTCGGCTAGCCAATTGGAGGTTAAAGCTAGCGGCAATCGCTCAGTTAGTTCGAAGGCTTTATCTACGGACAAATGGAAACTAGCTCTATTAAAAACTTCTACTTTCACGAGCCAAAGCATAGAAAAGACCCCATTAACATTGGGTGTGTCTAATGTATGAGGCCCCACACAATTGAACCCGACTCTCCACTGGATCATTAGCCTCGAAGCGATGGGGGCGATGAGGGGTGGAGAAAGAACCTTTAAGTGTGAAACCACAAGTTCTCTGCGCCCGAGGCGCCGTGACCCGTCTACTTTACGCTTCTGCTGCGACTGTCCCATTGCTATGGGGCCGACATGCAGCCGGACGCTCCTAATACCCTTCCCCGCCATTTCGTCTGATCATGGAGACGTCGTGTTGAACCCCTGTTTTGCCGTAACTTCCCACCCGATAATAATGAAGGCGGAATTATGAAACTCCTGGTAGTAGAGGATGAAAGCAAGATGTTGGAACTGCTAAGCCGTGGCCTCAGCGAAGCAGGTTTCGAGGTTGACGTCGCGTCCGATGGCGCGACTGGCCTTCAAATGGCGCTGGACAACTCCTACAATCTCATGGTCCTCGATGTCATGCTCCCTTTTATAGATGGATTCGAGGTCTGCCGTCAGATCCGAAAGCAGGGAAAGACCGCCTCTATCCTGATGCTGACCGCCAAGTACGAAATTGATAGCCGCATTTTAGGACTCGACTCTGGCGCAGATGACTATATGGTCAAGCCGTTCAGCTTTGCCGAACTACTCGCCCGACTACGTGCACTGGTTCGTCGCGGAACCCAGAATTGGCCGCGCTACATCGAAAAAAATGGGGTCAGGATAGACGTGCTGAACAGAAAAGTGAGCTACTCCTCTACCGACGTCGTCCTAACGGCAACCGAATTTGACCTCTTTAAGTGTCTATTCGAAAAGAGTGACGCCGCTATATCTCGTGCCAGAATTCTCGAGGAGGTTTGGGAGTTCCCCTTCAATGGGTCCTCCAACATCGTAGATCAGTACGTCGGGTACTTGCGAAAGAAACTGTCGCCTCTTTCAAATGTTGTAAGTATTGAAACGGTCCGAACCCTCGGCTACAGAATGGTCTTCAAACCCATCGAAAGAGGTACGAAGTGATCAGAATCACCCATAGATTCCCCTTCCCCGAGCCGGAAAGGATGCCCCCAATCCTTCGCATTCTTTCAATTCAGCCAACGGAATCGCTCGAGACCAGCCATTTACCCAAAAACCATCCACTTTGTGCTGGTGGATGTGGTCGTTTAGCCTTGGTCGTCGGTGGGGTATCGGGTTTTCAGTACGGAAAAGTGGTAATCGATTATCGAAAATACGAACGAGTGGCTCAATCAGCCACCATTGCCAAGAAGCTAGTTAGCTAAAAGATGAAGATAAGAACTCGTTTGACCCTGTTGCTCGTAGTGGCAACTTCGATCATCTTCTGTGTAAGTGCATTCTTGATGGTTCAGCTCCTAACTCGAAACCTATACGCTACCCTCGACAAGAGCCTCGTAAACCGAGTCCACTTTCTCACCACAACTCTTACCGAAAAGGAGCATGGAGTCTCCACACGGCCAACACCTCTCGACCGACCGCTCACCCTCGGAGGAACCCGAATCATTCCCTTAGTCCAACTCGTCTCTAACCAAAATCGAGTCGTTGCCAGCTTTCCAACCGGATCTAGTACTCCGCTTTTACCCTCCACCACCGTTTCACAAGCAGCTCGCCATGCCGTCTTCCTAAATGCAACTCCAAAGGGCTACTCCGGAGAATACCGTTTCCTGCTGGAACCTTCCTCATTGGAACCGAACAGGATCCTCGTCATAGCGAGGCCAATGGGCGCCGATGCCGAGACCATAGGGCGACTGAAAGAGTTTCTATGGCTAGGTTGGTTGCTGATCATGTTGCTCGCCGCCTTCGCCGGGAATATCCTCTCTAGAAAGGCATTGGCTCCCATAGAGCACATCCGACAACAGGCCGAATCCATTGATGCAGGGACTGAAAACATAGAACTGGAAATACCAAATACCGCCGATGAAGTCGAGGCACTCGGCAAAACGATGAATGCCCTTCTCCTGAGATTGCACAAGGTGTTTTCGGAGCAGCGTACTTTTTTGTCTAACGCTGCTCATGAGCTCAGAACCCCATTGGGGTCCCTCCTTCTCGAGCTGGAGTTAGCCGACCAAGCTTCAAGAACCAAGGAGGACCTGGCCGAGGCCGTAAAGGGTGCACTTTCAACGACTCAAGCTATCGCAAAGCTAACAGATGACCTCTTCCTGCTCGCAGTTCTTGACGAGCGGGGAGGAGACACCGTCCGCGAGAGTGTTGACCTGGTTGAAATCGTGTATCAATCAGCCTCGATGAGAGAGGATCTCGCCCACAAAAAGGGCATAACCATTGATGTACTTGGCCTAGATCATGCTGCGGCAAAAGTAGATCCAATGCAGATTCAGTTCGCAATCGGGAACCTACTCGACAACGCGATCAGACATTCTCCTCCTCAGGCCAGAGTGGCGGTTTCAGTTGAAGCAGTCGACGACAAGTTTCGAATATCAGTAACTGACCAGGGGGAAGGTTTCCCCCAAGACTTTCTGCCAGTAGCTTTTGACCGCTTTTCCAGGCCAGATAATGCACGCAACAGAAAGAACGGTGGAGCGGGGTTGGGCCTCGCCATGGTCAAAGCTATCGCCGAGGCACACGGAGGAAATGTCGAAATAGCAAGCGGAATTAGCCCGCCCACCACCGTGATTATTTCCATACCAGTAGTCCTCGAAGAGCCCCGAAAGGAATAGTTATGATCTAAAAACTCTCAAATTCCTCAGCACCAACGTTTGCAACAGTGTCAACCATTGCAACAGTGTCAACCATTGCAACAGTGCCAACCATTGCAACAGTGCCAACCATTGCAACAGTGCCAACCATTGCAACTTGGGTCGGTGACTTTATCGTCTAAACGATCGACCAACCTTGACGATCTCCCGCCCTAAAGGAAGGTGACCCTCGACTCCGCTTGGACCGGACGTAGTCGCCGGTCCTCACTCGCTCTACCTTCTTACTCGCCGATATTGGCCGGAATATCTGCTGGTCTTGTAATTTCAGAAATTGAGCCAATGGTTGGACTGGAACCGCCACGAAGCATAATCAGCTTCCTGATGACGGCTTGTTGGTACTTGGCGAGTTCAACTTTACAAATCGTTCTCGCTCTTGACAGCCCTATGGTTTCCAGATTACCGAAACGAGAGACAAGTAGCCTGATAGCTAAGGGCCACCTTGGTTTTCTTCTGCCGCTGACTGCAAGCTGACCGAGGCCTAGTTCCTCTTTATCTACATCAGCTAGCACTTCCCAAAAAGCCTCCCTCAAACGACTTTCATTTGGCACCTAGGCCTCGTCACCGGTTCAAAGGAGCAAATGCCAGGGCGTATTTTGCAAGTGCGCACATCAGCTAGGCCAGCTAGTCAACCAAGCAAGGGTGGGTGAGAGATCAACTAAAACTCACCTTAAAAGAGTGCAATTCCCAGAGAAGTTCCCAATGTCCCTTGGCGCAGTTCACAGAGAAGTCGGCAATGCAGTCGGCAATGCAGGGTCCGCAAGCTACCTCGATGCCGTTTGTCCATTTTTTATCTGGTGCACTTTCGCAATGGTGAAGCACCAACCGAAAATCTCCCGTGTCTAGCCGCGCATTTTTTCTTGGAAGCAGACTCTGAAAAGGTACCCGACCTCATTTTTGAAGCTGACACTATTCGACATCTTCGATAAGCATTCGACGATCTACAGATCGCGACCCAGGGGGCATTAAGCTCAATCCAGAAAGAAAAACCCAAACTATCCGAACAGATACCTACCCCTCTATCTGCTCTTTTCTTGGCTGCTTTAGGTTGCGCGGCTAATTAATTTTCCTAAGGCAACTTATCAAAAGATCCGATCATATGGCGTGGATCAATCAAGGGAGTCAACGGTCGAATGAATCTTCAACAAGCTTCATATCCATCGAATAAGCTGTGTCCGGAAAGATAAGTCTCTTACGCCTCAAGACCAGCACGATACAAAGACAACCCTTATCCGACTTCAAAAAGAGTAGATTGTGATCCAACCCGAAGCCCTAATTGACCAAAGATTGCTCGGCCTGCTAGAAATAAAACTCGCAAAATCGAGCGATTCGCCTTCGCTTAAAGATGTGGACCGCTTCGCAACTCAACCAGTAAAACCGATTACAACAGAAACCAATCTGACCTACAGATCTACTTCAGTCGACTGACAATGCGACGCCTGAACGCTCTCCAAATGAGCCTGGTCTCCAAGTTGACCGCCCTCGCGATAGCTACGATGTTGCTGGTTCTACTGTTGGACGGGATCTTTCTTGTCCAAAACGAGTCGACGGAACACGTTCTTCAGGGCCTCGCTAACCAGGGGCAGGCTAGGCTCCTCGCTATCCATGATGCCCACGACAACTTCCTAACCTGGGATAGTCAAGCAAATATGTGGGTAGGTTTAGGGGCTAATGGTGCTACTTCAAAGTTAGGTCTAAACACTCAGCTCCAGGCAAACCAGGCGAGGACCGGGTTTTATTCAAACTTAGCTCAGCTTGGACGCGACCAACTAGATTCCCAACAGCTTCACCTTCTCAGCGCTATTCGCACAGCGGCAGCGGGTTACGACCAAATTTGGACGAAAATTCAAAGACTGGACCTGACCAACCATGGTGAAGCAACTAATCTGGCCTTCGTAAGAAACCACACGGTTTCGAGTGAGGTTAGAAATAACCTCTTGTCACTCGAGGCCTCCATCAGTCAATCGAACTCCTCTGCCCAGTTAAGTTTGGTAAGTACCGTAAACACTCAAAACGACGTGGCTTTGGCAATGGATATAGTCGTCTTCGGTCTGATGCTACTTTCAATTTTTGCCATCAGGTCGTCCATGGCGCCCCTCGGAATAATTAGAGATATTCTTGGCCGGGTCACCAGTGGCAACTACTCCCTCAATGAATCTCCCCTAACTCACAAAATAGCGAGGCGAAGGGATGAACTTGGTCTGCTCTTCCAATCGAGCAAAGTGCTGGCCAATGAGCTGGAGTCAGTTTCATCCGAGAGGGAATTGCACGCTAAAAAACTTGAGTTAATTGCGAGCTTCAATGCGACACTGGCCGAAGCCGCCAACACACTGATCAGTGCTAACAGCGAGCAGGAGATGTTAGATTCCTTCTGTGAAACGCTAAGAAACAACCATTACATACTATCGGTTTCGATACTCCGCCCAAATGACCAGGGCAGCTTCGAAGAAATTGCCACTTCCGCATCTATAAGCCATCCCGAACTTACCAAAGCGTCAACTGATCCATCAAAAAAAGAAGGCAACAACAACATCGGTCGGACCTGGAGGAAGCGACGCCCAATTTGGTCTAGTTTTGGGGCGGGAGGCACGGCTGTGGCAAGTTGGCGCCGAGAAGCTAACTTGGCCGGCTACTTCAGCTGCGTCTCGCTTCCCATTGAACGGGACCACAAACCGTGGGGCATTCTCTCACTCTTTCTCGGGGAGCTGGGCCTAAGCCGATTCGATAAGGACCTACTTGAGACGATTAGTGACCTGACTGGTAGCCTCGCCCTTGGGTTCGCCAGGATGGACGCAAATGTAAGGGAATTAGAGCTTGCAGAAATCCAAAAAGTTCTCCTCGAGACGACCTTCGCCGGTATTGGCCTGGTAAATGACCGCCACTTAGTTTGGGCGAACGATCGCTTTGTTCAGATCTTCGGCTATGAAAATCCCGCCGACATCATCGGCACAGGACGAGCACCATTAGTAGATGAGCTGGATCAGGAGTTGATCGACAGGGCCTATGGCAAACTCGACGCTATCGGCTCCTCCTACGTTGCCAACCTAAGAATGAGGCGGTTGGATGGGGAGGAAATAATCTGCGACCTTGCCTTCGGAAAAATACATAGACAAGATAGCGTCCACAGCGTCGTATGGACCATCCAGGATGTGACAGAGAGAAGGCGGCTTGAGAACCAGCTTCAGTACCAGGCCGAACATGACTTTCTAACTGGGATTCCCAACAGAAGGGCTATGGAGGAACAGGTAAGGGGAGCGATTGAGAGGTCAAAGAGGGCTGGGTCCGTATGCGTCCTTGGGGTAATCGACCTCGACGACTTCAAGCTGGTCAATGACCGACTAGGCCACTCCGCAGGTGATTCCATTTTGACCCATTTTGCCGAGAGGATAAAAGGGCACCTAAGGTCGCCAGACTTCTTCGCTCGACTCGGAGGCGACGAATTCGTCCTGGTTCTTGAGGATTATGACGACTTGACAGTTTTTCGGCACCTAAAACGAACCTTCTCGAGACTCCATAAGTTGGTAGAAGAGCCATTCAGGCTCGAAAATGGCATCGAGGTCTTCCAGGACATGTCAATGGGGGTAGCCTTGTACCCCAAGGACGCAGAAAACCCCGACGATCTCCTACGGGTCGCCGACGCTGCCTTGTACAACATAAAACTTGACAAAATAAATCGGCTCGATTGGTGGGGATTTGGCGCCAGACTCGACCCAGAACCAGACCTATATGAATCTCAATCCGATGCGTACTCTGAGCAAAGCCGGGCCATCCTCGCTACCACCAAAGTCTTCCTATCCGAGGTCAGCCAGCGATTCGCAGATGAATTTATAGTTCTGTTGGGCCGAGATCTCCATGCAAGCTCGGCAATGTCGGCATTCCCTAACGACGGATCCATCCACTTCGCCAAACAAATCGCGTCTCACTTGGATTTTCTCTTTGCTGCCGACGCTACCTTTGCAAGTAGACGTGAGCGCAGTTTCAAAGTCGGCGAAACCCACGGATTAGTTGGAGTAGAGGGCACGCTGCTCACCCACGCCGTGACACTATTTCGTCGCGTTCTTAGCGAACACATCAATCGAGGTCCTCTCTCTCCACGACAGAAACATCATTTGCGTGCGATAGCTGAAGTTCGCCTACAGGATGACCTAGAAGCCCAACTAAGGGCGATGGACAACCTTAAAGAGCGATACTCCAACGTAGTTACTACGCCACTACCTGACGCCAAGTTACGATGGGCGGATCTAGTGAAACGTGAGACGGATAGCCTCTCCGAGCTACCAGGCGTGAACTTGGTAATGATGCTTCGGCTCGACAATCAAAAGGCCTTCACGATAGAGAAAACTGCTGGAATTCTTTCCGCTGAAGCGGAGGCGGCACTTTCACGCATCGGAATACAGATGACCAATGAAGCCCCCGCGGATGCTCCACCCTCGGCGGCCCAATGGCGTGGACCTTCAATCAGGGCCTGGGAGCAAGCGACGATCTTCAGCTCGGGGAATTTTGGCAATGATCCCGAATCCAAGGTCTGGGGAGAATTTGCAAAACCATTTGGCATAAGGTCAATTCTTTCCATACCGATACTGGATTCGATCGGGCGACCGGTAGCGGGGGTAGTCCTGTTCGGCACGCAACCAAACCAGTTTGAATCGCATTGGATGAAACAGTTCGCAACTGGAGTCGGAAATCGCTTTAATGAGCTTTGGAGGAGTCGATCCTTAGGCGTTGGCGAAAAGGTGCTTTCGCCAGCTACCGCCAACTACTACAGAGAGAGCCTGTTCAGTGGTGGATTCACGGTATTCGTTCAACCGATAATCGACCTCAGTAGAGGAGAGGTGGTGTCCGTCGAAGCCCTGGCCCGACTTCAACTGCCAGGTGGGCAAATCATACTTCCCGGGGACTTTCTGCCCCTCCTCGGTGAACTCGAGATGGAACAGCTTTTTCGATTGGCACTTGATCGCTCCCTCTCCCACCTCGCAAAATGGGATAGGTCCGGGGTTCGGCTCAAGATCTCGGTAAACCTCTCACCAACTACTCTTCTGGCTCCCGATTGCGCCAACACAATTTTATCTGCATTGCAAAGGTGGTCGATAGACCGGTCACGACTCACAATCGAGCTACTGGAAAGCGAGAAGTTGGATCGCCAAGCGAGGGACGCTGCGATTTCAAGACTGACGGAGAT
>JAKAPB010000030.1 GCA_021823045.1 Actinomycetes bacterium
CGGTAAAAGACGCAGACAAGGCCCGCATACACATCTTCATATCCACGAGTCCCAGCCACATGGAACATATGCTTAAAATGGACCAGGCCCAAGTTCTCGAGGAGACCAGGTCAGCAGTGTCCCGGGCTCGCCACCATACCGACGACGTAGAGTTTTCACCCCAAGACGCCACGAGAACTCCACTTGATTTCATGATCGAGGTCCTCCAAGAGGCGGTTGACTCCGGAGCGACAACCCTTAACGTCCCTGACACCGTAGGATATGGCATCCCGTGGGAGTTTGGCGACCTTATCCGATATGTTGCCGAAAACGTCGGGGGCAACTACATCATCTCGACACATTGCCACAACGACCTTGGACTTGCGGCGGCAAATAGCCTCGCTGGAATTCAAGCCGGAGCCCGCCAGGTTGAAGTTTGCGTCAATGGACTGGGCGAAAGGGCGGGAAATGCGTCGTTAGAGGAGGTCGTAATGGCAACGAAGATCAGGGCTGACCTGTTTGCCAACTTAACGACCAACATCAACACCGAAGAGATAAATCGGACCTCGAGGCTCGTCTCTCGATTGACTGGTTATCCCATTCAATACAACAAGGCGGTCGTGGGACGTAACGCCTTCGCCCATGAATCCGGCATTCACCAGCATGGCGTACTTTCAGATAGGTCCACCTACGAAATCATCGACGCAGCCAGCGTCGGCCAGAAGGGTTCACAAATAGTGCTCGGCAAGCACTCCGGACGCCACGCCTTCGCCGATACTTTGAAGAACCTTGGTCTCGACGTCTCAGGAGAGGCACTAAATGCAGCATTTAATCGCTTTAAAGAACTAGCAGATCGAAAGGTCGAGATAACCGACGCCGACCTGGAGGCGATAGTCGCAGAGGAACTCGGCACCGCAAATGTTGACTCCTACTTGCTCGACGAACTAGAAGTTCATGGTGGTACGTCCTCTACCCCAACTGCTCGGGTAGTCATCTCGAACAAAGGTGTAAAACTGGAGTCCGAAGCCGAAGGAGATGGAATGATAGACGCCACATGCAAAGCGATTGCAAAGGCCGTTTCATCAGATGCCACCCTCGTTGGATTCAACGTTTCCTCGGTGACCGGGGGAATCGATGCCTTAGGTGATGTGGTAATCCAGCTGGAACAAAATGGCTCTCGAGTTTCGGGACGCGGCGTATCTACCGATGTGGTCGAGGCTTCAGCGAGAGCGTACCTTTCTGCCATCAATCGACTTGCTCGGGCAAAGGAACGTTCGACCTCTTCGACCCCGGAAATTACTCCCTAATACTTTCGACGAGCAATTACACCACTTCGCCGATTAAGACGAAGTGGTGTAATTGAACATCAAAACCAGTTGCCTCTTAGAGGTGAACCGCCGATAGGGATGCAATGCCACCAGAGGTCAACTCCAAGTTAGCCGAGCGGCTGCAGGCACTCCTTTTCTTGTCGCCTTCTTGTCAATCAGTTCCTTCCGCCCTTCTCAAATGGATAAAAGTGAAAGCTGTCTGCGACTATTTCGTACCGACACCATCTACTTTCATTCCGGACGTCATCGCTAGTGGCATCGCTAGTGGCATCGCCTTCCGATCGGTTTAGGACCGGCTTAGGACCGCGGATTCGGGGATTTTATTCGTATCCGTTTTGAGACATGAATTGACCGATCTCACCGTTCCGGATTCTCAATTAAATCGGATTCTCAATTAAATGGTCATGTCACCAACCTTGTATACGTATGACCAGGAGTTGCAATCCGCACCCCGTTTGTGGCCGTGAAACCTGTCTTGCCTCAACTATCCAAAAGGCCCACCCTGATCTGCCCCCAAGTCAGATCGGATGCTCACCATCGACGACCATGACGGAAAATGCAATTGATCTTCCGTTGCCTGTCCAGCGGTTACAAAAAACCATGAGAAGCACATAACTCTTCTAGCTGGAGCGATACAAAACCGAGTACTAACATAAGCTTCCACCACGGAATGACCATGACCGTTTTTCTCGTCCTTCTACGAAGGCTCCTGACCTACAAGTTCGGCCAATTGGTTCAAGGGCTCGATGGACCGCTTGGAATTAGCAGCTTCGTATCTCTCACAATCTTCCTTGTACCTGACCAGACAGTTGAACTTTTCCTATCTCTGCCCGGCATCTGAAGACGAGGCCCTGTTCGCTCACTCGATAAGCAAGTTAAATGCCAAAGGCCCGCAATGGGCCTTTGGCACGGTATCCGGGGGAACTTTTACTAGGTTGGGCCGCCTGGAGATCCAGCCGACCCAACCGACTAAACACTATGTTCTTGGTTTACAACTAGTAGGTAGATGCCACCTGAGATGCGGTTACCGTATCGATAGTGTGCATATTGCCGCTCGTATCGAACTGGACTACCGTAAAGTCAGAGAAGACATTGTGGTACTTGTTGAAGTTCTCATTACCAGATGCTCCCTGGTAGTTGATAGCCTTCCCAGCATTTAGTTCCTTGACACCTTGCGGATACGTATACACGTCGACGCCGGGTCCGTTTGCCACCTTCTTGATATATGGCCGCCAAACCACCGGGTTTGTGGAATGGGCTGCGGTCATTGCCAAAGCAGCTATTACAACTCCGTCGTACATAGCTGGCGAAGCTGGTAATGGCTTGTTGGTATGCCAAACAGCCTCGTAAGCCTTAAGGAAGGCAGCTTGGGATTGCGGGTACGCCGCGGGAGCGCCCATACCGACCATCCACTTAGCAGCATCCGACAGACCAAAGGCCTGAGCTAGCTGCAGCGAGGCACCGGTATCTCCAGTGATGAACTTGACATTCATGTGTCCCAGCTGGCGAACATTTGCAAACTCTGTAGCCGCAGTCTGAGGGTCAGCATGGAAAAATACACACTGAGGATTTTGGGCAAATGCCTTGGTAACCTCGGTCAAATACGAAGACTGACCAGCTGTTATCTGCTCATTGGCAAGGATAGTCCCGCCAAGTGCCTTGAACGCCCTGACAACTGCAGGGACTTCAGCCTGAGCATTTGCGTCCGCAGTGTACATCAATGATGCTCGCGTGCAGTGGTCTTGCTTTACTGCGTAGTATGCCTCAGCGGCAAGCAGTGCCGAGTCCGAAGGGAAAACCCTGTAGACATAGGGATACTGCATCTTGTCTAGCTGGGTAGTACCACCCTCCATCATGTCCACAATCTTTGCATTCTGGAAGTCATTTATAACTCCCATTATTTCCAGAGACGATGGTCCCATGACAAATGACGGCTTCTGCAGTTGCAACGTGTGCCAAGCCGTTACAGCATCAACCGGATCACCAGCGGTATCTTCAAGAACCGGCACCAATTTGGCACCCATGACACCGCCCGCTGCGTTAACCGCTTGAATACCAGCTTTGACTCCGTGGTCGAACCACTGCCCGACGAATGCTTCGGCCCCCGACATCGGCAGAAGCTCTCCGACCGTTATAGTTTTTGGCACCGCTGTGGTCGTTGACCCAGATGATGAAGAACTAGACGATCCCCCACAAGCTGCCAACACCATAGAGAGAGCCCCGACCGCACCTAGCCAACGGCTAAATGACTTGAATCGCCCCAAAATAGGTCCTCCTAATCTTTCTACACTTACCGTACCTGGAACTAGACTCCGAAAATGGCGCCTCCAGGCTCGCCATTTCCTTCTCCCCCCCCTTCGCATTCAGACCGAAACGAAAAGGCAAGCTCACTTACGTTGGAGCATGCCCTCTTCTTCGTTCGCAGCCTGAACTGCCCCCAGGAAGATCTCTCCGAGCTCAAGCTCGGCAATCGCCGCAGCTGGACCGTCGACCCTGTTCCGCCCGGCTACCAGCACGTAAACCCAATCGGAAGAACTGATCGCCCTGTCGACGTTCTGCTCAACCACTACCACCGACGTACCTGACTCGGCTATCCTCTTGACCTGCTGCCAAACGACATCGACGTAGATCGGTGAAAGACCGGCAGTCGGTTCATCGAGAAGAATCACCTTGGGCTCGGCCATCAGCGCCCTGGCCATCCCCAACATGTTTCGCTGACCTCCCGAGAGGTCACCACCTTTTTTGTTGCGGGCAACGTGAAGATCCGGAAAGATCTCGAGAACTTCTGAAATCCTCCGCTTCAAGTCCGACTTCTTCATCATTCCGCCGAGTTCAAGGTTCTCCTCGACCGACATGGTTGCAAAAACATTTTGGACCTGGGGGACGTACGCTAGGCCAGACCGAGCCAGCAGATAGGACGACCGCCCAGTAACGTCAGTCTCGTCGAGCCGGATATTTCCCGAGTCAATTCGGACCATGGAAAAGATCGCCTTCAATAGGGTCGACTTGCCTGCGCCATTAGGACCTACGATCCCGACTACCTGTCCGACCTTCGCCTGGAGATTGACATCCCAGACGATCGGATTCTTACCATAACCCGCTGTGAGGCGATCAACTACCAACACGCTCACGAACGTCACCCCCTAAATACGCCTCAACAACGGCTTTGTTCTTTCTCAGCTCTGCCATCGTTCCAACGGCCAAGGTCGTCCCGAGAGCCACCACTATGACTTTCGAGCAGATCTTTTCGACTATTTCCAAGTTGTGCTCGACGAGAACAAAAGTCGTCCCCAGGTCTTTATTCAGCTCGACGATATGTTCTCCGAGCTTCTCAATGAGGGCTGGATTGACCCCGGCCATCGGCTCATCGAGGAGAAGGACTTTGGGGTCGGCCATGACCGCCCTCGACAGCTCCAGGAGCCGCTTTTGTCCGCCAGAGAGGTTCCGAGCGTATTCGTTCCGCAGTGGATAGAGACCAAAAGTTATCAAGGTGTGAAGAGCTCGTTCCACCAGTTCACGATCCCTCTTTTTACCCACCGAGGGCCTAAAGCAGGCGTTGAACAGCTTCTCGCCTTGGTTAGACGCTGAAACGATCAGATTCTCCATTACCGTCATGTCTGGGTACTCTCTGGAGATTTGGAAGGTCCTAATCAATCCTCGAGCACCGATCTCATGGGGCTCGAGACCCCCGATCTCCTGTCCGTCTAGCCGAATATGGCCAGAATCTGGACTTAGTGCCCCTGAGATCAAGTTGACCATCGTCGACTTGCCGGCACCATTCGGACCGATCAATCCGGTAATCGTGCCCTTTTCCACCGAGAAGCTAGCCCCGTCGACCGCAGCGACACCACCAAAACTCTTCTTTAGCGAATCGACCTCGAGGGCCACTTTCGCCACGGCGGACGGGTCTTTCGAAATCATCGTCATTACTGCTCTCCAACCTTGGAAAGACCACCCGCTAGGTGCTCCTCTATTGCCTTCGAACTATCACCAAGTGGTACTTCTAGGAAGGTATTCTTCTTCTCCGGGAACATCCCTTGCGGCCTAAAGTAGACCGAGAGAATTACGGCTAGGCCGATCAGTACGTATCGAATATCCGGGATCAGGTTTGGATGTGCCGGTATTTGAGGAAGGTACCTAGTCGCCTCGTTGAACACCACTGCGACCAAGAAGGATCCCACGATCGCACCGAAATTATTGCCCCGGCCGCCGACTAGCAGGGCCGCCCAGACTACAAAGGTTTCACCCGTCGTCCAGCCAGCTGGAGAAAGGGCAGTTATATAGGCGATGGTCAAGACTCCGCCGACCCCGACGTACATCGACCCAATTACCATCGCCGTCATCCTCACCTTGAAGGTGTTTTTGCCGAAGGCCTCTACGACGTCCTGATCGTCACGTACCGCTCGCATGACCCGCCCTAAGGGCGACTTATAGATTCGATTGGCAAACAACCACAGCAGGACGAACAGAACACCGGTCATGATGGTAAAGAAGATCGAATAACCAAGGGGCGTCCAGGTTCGAAAGCCAGCGAAAGGCTGTGGAACGTTGAACAGGCCCTGCCACCCATCGAAGATCGACGTCCCATTGCCAATCAGACCATAGAGCAGGGTCCCTGTCGCCAGCGTGACGATAGCAAGGTAGTCGCTCCTGAGCCTCTTGAGAGCTATCTGACCGATGAGGTAGCCCAGTAGCCCAGCGGCCAGGACCCCCCCAAGGGCCGCAATTGGCCAGGGAAGATTGAGCCCGAGTATGTAGTAGATTCCACTTCCGGCGGCCGCCTTTGGCATCGCCAAGACTCCCGCCACGTAACCACCGATTGCCATAAAGGTGATCACCGTGAAGTTCAAGATGCCCGTGTAGCCAAACTGTATGTTAAGGCCCAGGGTAAAGATGTTGTAGGTAAAGAAGAAGACCAGTATGGTCGTCACGTAGCCGAGAATTATATCCAATTTTCACTTCCCCCAAGGTATTCAAAGGTTCCAAAGCTTCCAGTCATATCGGCCCCCTTACGCCTTGCCCTGGGAAGCGATGATCCCCTGAGGCCTTACAAGCAGCATGACGACGAGGATCAAAAAGGCCACGTCGGTTTTGTAGGCCGAAGAGACCCAGACCGCCGAAACCTCGGTAACTACCCCGATCACCAGGGCACCGAGCATAGCTCCATAGGTCTGCCCGATCCCACCAAGGATAACTGCGGCGAATATCACAAAGAGAAGGCTGTCACCGGTTGTCGTCTCAAAATAGACGGTATTGAGGGCTAAAACCACTCCGCCAAGACCAGCCAAGGCTCCTGAGATCGCCCAAGTCGCCCTAGTGACCGACTTTGTATCTATTCCAGATATCTTCGCCAGATCAGGGTTGTCTGACATGGCTCGCATCTTTTTACCGAGAGAAGTTCTGGTCAACAAGAGGTGGATCACTACCATCGACACGACCGCGACCAAGATGATCAGAAGCTGCACCCCGGTAAAGTCAAACGGGCCGATCTTAATCGCTGCACTCTGTTTGATCGGGAATTTCTCGAAACCAACTCCGTAGAAAATCTGCAGAATCGAGTCGAGAAGCAAAGACAGCCCAAATGTGACTATGAGCATGTAAAAGATACTCTTGCGCCTCTTGGCAAATGGCTCAAAGACGACCTCATTGACTATCAGCGCCAATATCGCCGTAAGGATGACTCCACACGCGGCCGCCAAGACGAAAGGAAAATGTAACTTAGCGGAAAATGTCCAGGTGAACAGCATCCCAGCGGAAAGATAAGAACCGTAGGCGAAGTTTACGAAATTAGTAACTCCAAACTGCAGACTTAATCCGACCGACAAAAGCGAAAGGACCGACGCAGTCACCAGCCCGAATCCCAACGTCAGAAAAAATAGACTCATGCCCCCAAATCTCCAAGTCCTTCGACTAATGCCGGCTGTACCGGGGAGTTTGCCTCAAAGAGCGAACCTCCCGAAACAAATTGGCCACCTGACAAAAAATTCATAAGTAATTATTACTAGATGACAAAAAGGTAGGGACCTTGTGACCAATTTCACTTACTTTTTCCCATTCATTCACTTAATCCCATTAATCCCAGCACGCGTCTAGCGTGAGAAAAACTCACAGTAGGGCGCGAACTTGCTAGCCTTTTGGATTGGGGGAGCAGGTGGACGGCCAAAACGAGACAAAAAAGGACTCGAGAAATCTACGGCTGAGGCTAGGGGCCACAATCGCAGCTTTGGCGGTCGTCGCAATGAGTCTTTCGGCTTTACTAGTTGCGTCGGCGGCGTCCTCACACCTTGTTGTAAAGACCAAACGCCAACTCTATACCAGCTATGCCATTGCGGGCCAAAAGATTGGCCCGATTGGAACCGATGCGCGGTCCAATCGAACTAAACCACCGCCACTTCCAGCTAGCACGATCGAGTCATTGGACCTGCTCTGTCGTGACCTCCACGTCAACCTCGCATACCTCCCAGACTTTGAGGTCTCGGCGATCCGTCCACCTTCAACCAGTCAAATCCCTATCGGTGGAATCGAAGGCACGGCCGCCCAAGATGCCAAATACTCATACGGATACCAGCCGCCTTCCACGCTAGCTGAGCTCGCCACCGACCCCAATGTCTCGTCGATTTGCAAGGGCAATAACTCCCCCGGGAATGTCGCCTATATCGGAAAACTCGAACCCTTAGGAAAGTTGCCGGGCTACGACTTGGTAGTCACCGCTACCAGTGAAAATCTCTATCAGATACTCGCTGGATCTGGCTGGAAACTTTGGCTGGCAATTATAGCCACGCTCGCGCTAGCCGCACTCGGAATGTACCTGGCCGGCAGGCAGCTAAGGGAGGCTACCCTTGGGATGTCGCCGACCCAACTTGCCTCTGTGATCGAAGAGCAGCAGGCCCTGCTCGAGGGGATCTACGAGGGAGTCATCGGTCTCGACGGTGAAGGCAGAATCAGGTTCTTCAATAACGAAGCTCAGAGACTTCTGAACCTTCCAAAGCGTTCCGCCGGACGCCCACTTTCGGTGCTCGTTAGGGGATCTCGACTAAAGGCGGTGCTGACGCAGCAAATTACCGGGTCAGACCTACCAGTTGTCGTTGGCGACTCTGTTCTCATCATCAACAACATCGAGGTAACCCAAAACGGACGCAGTCTCGGCCATGTGATAACGATACGTGATCAAACCGAACAGGAGGGGCTCCTCAAGGAGCTTGATTCACTTGTAGGAATGACTGAAACCCTTCGTGCACAGGCGCATGAGTTCTCCAACAAGCTCCACACCATTATCGGACTAATTGAGATAGGCGAGTCCCAGGAAGCGGTGGCATTCGCCCGTGACGTATCGCTGACCCAAGATACCATCTCGTCGCGACTCACAGACCAGGTGAAGGACCCAATGGTAACCGCCCTTATTTTCGCAAAGGGCGCCGCTGCCGCAGAGCGCTCCGTGAGGCTCATTGTAGACGAATCGACCCACCTCGACAACAAGCTTGTAAATCCGGTCGAAGTGCTGTCGGTGCTTGGAAATCTGATTGATAACGCTATCGACGCGGCGGCTCTGCCGGCACTGCAAGTTGGATGGAACAGTGGTGACCCCGGTTGGGTAAGGATAAAACTCACAAATCTTGGACAAGATCTACTAATTGAGGTCGAAGACTCGGGAACGGGAATTCCCGCTGAACTTCGTGAAGATATATTCGTCGACGGTTTCTCGACCAAGCAATCTCGCCACGGGGCCAGACGTGGATTAGGCCTAGCGCTAATAAAGCAGGTGGTATCGAAGTCGTCGGGGAGCATCGAGGTCTCTAACACTCCGGGTGCGTGTTTCAAGATCGTCCTACCGTTCTCGGTCGGCCCAGCAAAGCCAAAGCGGGCAATGGCCACCAAGAAGGTACCGCCCGAAGATTCGAAAAGCAACCATCAAGCGTCGCACGTCGCAGAATCAGCGGCGATCAAAATTGATCAAGACTCAAGCTACGGGCCATAGAGTTGAATGTGGTGGTCTCCACAGTCAAAGGAAATGGTAACTTGAGCGATATAAATGTTCTTGTCGTCGAGGACGACTATCGCGTAAATCAGATCCACTCAACCTTCGTTGAAAGGGTCGCCGGATTTCGGGTTCAAGGGCACGCCTTTTCCGGTGAGCAAGCGCTAAACCTCATCGCCCAGAACCATCCAGACCTCGTACTTCTTGACCTCTACCTGCCCGACATCACCGGGCTGGAAGTGCTATCTAAGCTCAGCCAGATGGAACCTCCAAGGCCGGACGTAATTGTAGTGAGCGCTGCAAAAGACACCGCTAGCGTCCGAACTGCCATGCAGGCCGGTGCGGTGCATTTCATTACCAAGCCCTTTGACTCGGCGAGTCTGACTGAAAGGCTCCACTCATACCGAATCTTCAGACAGGAAGTCGATTCGGTGGAGGAAGTCGACCAGGCGATGATCGACAAACTCTGGCTCTCCATCCGATCTACCCCTGAAGAGACGAGGCCAAAGGGGCATTCGATCCACACCACTGAGAAAGTCGTTGAAACACTTCGCCAGACCAAGGAGGACCTGACGGCAGAAGAGGTATCGAAGCGAAGTGGCCTTTCAAGGACTTCAACTCAACGTTACCTCTCCTACCTCGCGCGGTTGGGAAAGGTCGACATCACCCTCAAGTACGGAGCGACCGGGAGACCGGAGCACCTCTATAGGTGGAAATAAACTTACCCAAATCCGCCTAATATCGGGTCCGGAGCAACCAGTTTGAGTTGTCGCCTTACCTAGCCAAGGACAAGCTCAGCCATGGTACGAATTAATTGGAGGTCTCCGCCGACGATCAAGGTGGTGATTACCGTATCATTCCACCGCTCGAGATCATCTTTTATCTTCTCCTTCGGTCCGATGAGTGCAACATCCTCTACCATTCGAAGCGGAACCAGCGAATTTGCGCCGGCCTTGTCTCCTGCTAGAAATGCCTCTTGAATTTTGTGGCACTCCTCCTCATAACCCATGCGAACAAACACATCGGCGTGGAAATTTGCCGCCTTTGAACCCATGCCCCCGACGTAGAGGGAAATGAAGGGTCGGATCTTGTCCGCCGCGGCCTCGACGTCCTCGTCGATGGCGACCATGGTCGGACATGCGACCTCAAATCCTTTGGCCTTGTCCAATAATGGCTGAGCAGAGAAGCCTTCGGAAAGTGCTTGGCGATAGAAAGAGTCCGAACTTGGCGAAAACCAAAAAGGAAACCAGCCGTCCGCCACCTCGGCGGCCAAAGCGACGTTCTTCGGACCTTCTGCCGCCATAAATATCGGTAGATCCTTACGCAGGGGATGAACCGTAGATTTAAGTGCCTTCCCTAGGTTGCTTCCACCTTGTAGCGGGAGGTTATAAAACTCGCCATTGTGAACGAGCGGACCTTCTCGCTTGAGGGTAGAACGTACTACCTCTATATATTCTCGAGTACGCAGAAGTGGTTTTGGATACGGCTGTCCGTACCATCCTTCGACGACCTGAGGACCAGATGCACCAATCCCCATTATGAACCGCCCATTGCTGAGGTGATCCATGGTCAAGGCGGCCATCGCCGCTGCGGTAGGTGTCCTAGCGGAGAGCTGCATGATGGCAGTCCCTAATTTGATGCGCTTGGTCTGCGAACCCCACCAAGCCAATGGCGTAAGGGCATCGGAACCGTAGGCTTCTGCGGTCCACGCCGAATCAAAACCGAGGTCCTCTGCGGCTAGCAGTAGCTCTAATGCTCCCGTTGGTGGTCCCGACGACCAGTATCCAAGCTGCAAGCCGAGTTTCACGTCTCCTCCTTGATTCTGTAAATACAACCCTGCAGAATCTA
>JAKAPB010000031.1 GCA_021823045.1 Actinomycetes bacterium
GACTAGGTACTTGGTTTCTAGCTTCATGGTTAAGGCATCACTCAAGCTATCCAAGGTAAAAGACAACTCCAAATCCACCAGGGGGATAGCTCCAGGTTATTGCGCCCTCTTCTTCACATACGACATAACAGGTTCCGCATTCCAAGCAGTTCTCGTAGTTGAATAAAATTCCGCCGTCTGATTTAGCTACGAATAGCTCTGCGGGACACGCCCAGATACATTTCCTTGATTTACACCCATTGCACACCTGTGTATCGATAACGATATGCGCCTTTGGATGGACGTTGAAGTTGGTGGATTTTAGACGTTCGGGCATTTCGGAGCCCCTTTGAGACGCCGGAGCAACCCTTCGTGGTGAGAAATATATGTCTTTTTGGGAGACCAGATTTGGCTTCAACGGAACGCTCTCCATATCTTGAAGGTGTCGAGGGCCAACTTCCTGACGGTTATATCTGATTCGGCCATGATGGACCGGGCAGTCTGGATAACCCCTTTTTTGGGCCTGGGATCGGTAACGGTGAATATCGAAGTTGCGATATCGTTAGCGAGTTTCGGATATATTCGTTGCATCGAGTTGGACATCACCAACTCGGGGGCTTTTTGGAACCGATGATGATTCTGACCTACGAAGCTCTTTCTAATTGACCGGCCATATGACGCCCAGTCCGTTGCATCGGGGTTCATACAAGCCCCAGCGGCGAATTTCCCGGCGGCGATTCCCGACCCGATGGCCATATTTACGCCTTCTAGCCAGAGACCCGAGGCCAGACAGCTCCCCGCCGCATCGCCAGCCAACAAGACTCCCGGGTAAGCTAATTGTGGCCATTGGGCCATTTTTACCTCGGGTATCATATGTGCAGCGTACTCCTGTAGGGTAGATCCAGCTAGAAGTCCCTCAATACTGGGGTGTGATTTCAGCCGATCAATCAGCGTCTCAGGCCTCACTTGTTGTGTAGCAAGGTCTCTGAGGGAAAGGACTACGCCTACGGTCACGGTTTCTTGGTTCGTGTAAAGAAACCCACCGCCGGCGATATTATCTGTGCAACCTACTATCTCAATGTCGCATCCGGCATCATCCTTGAGTCCAAAGCGTTCCTCGATGCGGCGCCTACCGAGGTGGAGTACTTCTTTTGCGCCCAAGGTCAGATTCTCAATAGCAAAATTTGAATACATCCCGGCAGATTTCGCCAAAAGTGAATTGACCCCATCGGCGACTATGACCACCTTGGCCAAAACGTCTCCGTCTTCACGGTCGGTACTTACCCCGACGACCTGCCTTACCTTGGAAGACCCACCTGAGTTCTGTCGATAGATTAGCGACTGAACTAGCGTTGAACACAGAAGGTCTACTCCTTCGGCTACCGCATTATCAGCGAGCCAACGATCGAATTTAGATCGAAGGGTCGTGATTCCGTTCGGAGTTTCCTTACTCCATCTCTCGCTTTCGATCGCGATTGTGAACGAAGAGTGATTCGACATCATCATGGTGGATCGTTTAGTTATCCATCGTTCTGCTGGAACTGAAGCCTTCCAGTCTGGTATTAGTTCACCAAGGACTTGTGGGTAGACGACTCCACCATAGACGTTCTTGGAACCAGCGAACGGCCCGCGTTCGATTAACAGGACGCTAACCCCGCATCGAATAGCAGCAAGTGCAGCCGCCGAGCCAGCTGGGCCAGCGCCTACGACTACGACGTCATAGCTCGTTTGCGTTGCCCTCCTCCTTTACTAAGTGGAGTAGTTCTTTTGCTACCGATGCAGCGTCTGCGATGACCGAAAGAGAAGAGACAGCTACCATTTGACAGCCCGGATCCGTGTTGACAGAGATGACTTTGTCAGGTAGCTCCACATTTGATAGGTGTTGAGTGGCGCCAGAGACACCAAAGGTAAGGTAGACCTTTGGTGCAATTTGTTGGCCACTGGCTCCTATTTGGAGTTCGTCGGATGCCCAGCCCCGATCGGTCACTACCCGGGTCGCTCCTAGGGTCGCTCCCAGGGCTTGGGATAGCTCCGCTAGCAGGTTCCAAGTCGCAACCTCTCCGACCCCCCCTCCGCCGCAGAGCACGAAAGAAGCATCTGGCAAGTCGTTAGCCGCTTTTGAGCCGGCGCTCGCCAGAGGTATGACCCCTTCGCTTGCAAGCTCGTAGGTAATTTCTTCACCTATTGCGTCGTAGGGTTTGCCCATTGAAATAGGGGCTGGGTCAAAGAGTGCAATTGACGGAAAGTTGACCAATTGAACTGCGAGTTTGCTTCGATCTAAATTGGAAACTTCGATCGAAGATCCGTCAAAGTGATATACACCAGAAAAAACTGGCCCGGCGGTTATCGAAGAAATTTCTGCTGCAAGGCTTTGGCTGTCCGAATCGCTACCCATGAGGATAACCGAGTGCTCGAGGTCATCAAATGCTTTGTTTAAGGTCCGACAGGCGCCTTTGACCCCGAGGCTATCGACGAATATATCGACGTGGATATTTGGGTTATTTAACACCCATAGGGGATGGTTCAGCAATCGAGCGCCGAGATGAAATATCGCTAGCCGCCAACCGGCGAGATGAGTCGATGCATTGTAAACAGCACTTCTTGCGCTACTGCTTAGTTCACTCGACCTGGCGAAGGCGACTGCTAAGGGTTGGCGTTGCGCAGACTGTCTCACTGGAGCAAGCCCCCGACCAAGTCTCCTTCGATTATGGCATTAACCACCCTTCTTGGAGCCAGTGCGTCACCCACCCTTACAACCTTCACCTGGTTGGCCAATAGTTCGAAGTAGAGGCTATCGTTTGCCAGGGGTTGGTTGGCTAAGACGACCCAGTCGAAGTTCCCAATCAGTGTTTCACCTGTCGTATGGGTCAAAAAGGTAATATCTTGTCGCTCTAATCCTACGACTACCTTTTCGGTTTCCAATTTGATACCTTTTTTGTACGCTCTTAGCATCCAGCTTTCCAGATCTAAAGTGATTCCCAGGTCCGTTCCCACGCTCAGCTGTGGGGTGGCGATGGTCACCTCCGCCCCGCGGTCAGCCAATAGTTCAGCGACAGATGTTCCTTGGTGAAAGCCGAGTTCGTCGAAGACTAAAACTCTCCCACTGGGATTTGATTTTCCATCGAGTACCAGGCTCACCTCGCTTACAGCGGCCAATCCCTCAGCCTTGGACGAGTCAAATCCTCGCGCCCACCAAGGGACGGCTGGAAGTGACCCGGTTGCGATTACAACCAGGTCGGGTTCGTAAGATCTAACCAAACTCAAGTCGGCGCTAATGCCAAAAGCTGGGACGACTCCATTTTGTCCAAGCTCATGAAGCTGATTTCTTGTTAGCTCTGATAGCTCCGAACGGTACGGGGCAGCCGAGGCCAGGGTAAGTGACCCTCCCGCCTGATTTCTTCTTTCTACAATCGCCACCTGGGCACCGTTGTTAGATGCACTTATTGCACTTTGCAAGCCCGCTGGACCCGCCCCAATGACCAAGACCTTGCTTCGGTTTGAAAGGCGCTTTATTGCAAAGACCTTAGTAATTTCGCCCAGGGCATTGTTGTTGGGAAGGACTGGTTCCTTTCTCGGTAGGTACTCCTTGGCGGTTCGGGGATTTTCGATGCATCCGAGCCACCTGTTTAAACCCATCCGACCGACGCACTCTTGATTACAGGAGAGGCAACTCCTGATCGATGTGGCCAGATTTGACTTAGCTTTTTTGACAAAGTCTGGATCAGCTATCAAACCCCTGACTACGCCCACTAGGTCGGCGTGTCCCAGCGCAATCGCCTTCTCTATGCTCGCGGGGTCTTTGAATCGGCCTACGGCTATGACTGGCAAGTTTATACCTTGACGTATGGCTGAAGGAATGTACAGGGCGTAGCCCGGGGGAATGGCCATGGACGCCTCGATTGCGTAAAGAGTGGATGTGGCAATTCCGATGGAAGTATTTACGTAGTCAACCATTCCACTGTCCTCTGCGAGCTTTGCAATTTGGACTGCTTCTGCTATTTCTAGGCCACCGGTGGCCATCTCGTCTCCGCAGAGGCGCACTCCGAGGGCTATTTCATTGCCGATTGACTCTCTCGTGGCGCCGATAATTTCAAGCATCAAACGCGCCCTGTTTGCCAGCGATCCTCCCCATTGATCACTTCGGCGATTAGAAAGTGGAGACAAGAACTGTCGTACTATTGACGAGTGGGAGCACTGCAGCTCTATGCCGTCGAACCCACCCTGTTTTGCCTGAAATGCGCAGGTGGCGTAGGAATTGACGATAGCGTCGATATCGGCTTGAGTCACCTCTCGTGGAATCTCTCGAAAGAGCGGGTCGGCGAGAGCTGACGGGCCCCACAATGCCAGTCGTGAGTACTTGGATGTGCCTTGAGACCCGTTGTGGTTTATTTGCGCGAAGATCTTTGCATCGCTGCGATGGACCGCCTGGGTGATTTTCCGATAGCCTTCGATGACCCCTGGGGTATATCCGTGGATCATCTTTTCGTAAGGCCAGTCAGTCGGGTGGGTTGAGAGCTCTTCGGTGATGATTAGGCCAACGCCCCCCTCGGCACGCGCCTTGTAGTAGGCAACATGACGTTCAGAAGGAAGGCCATCCTGTGCGAAGTTGGTGAGGTGCGCACAAAAGACCACTCGGTTTTTGACTGTAACCGGCCCTAGGGATATCTCTTTGAATGTGTTGGGGTAGCGGTGAGTCAAGTGGCCACCAGTTCTTGTAATGCCCTCGAGTAGCTCCTAGCTTCTCTGATAGCATCCTGGATTGTCCTAGGCGCAAAGCAATCTCCGATTGCAAAGGTCTGCTGGGTTTGATTAACGTCCACCTCCATAAGCCGGATGGATTCCCTCGCTCCAACTTCTATGACCAAATGATCCTTGACCAATTCCCTTTGCGGACCATATCTTTTGGAGATTTCAAACGAGCCGTCCACCGCCTTGGTCTCCGTGAAGGTGAGGAACTTAACCCCGAGCGATCTCGCCCTTGAGATCGCTGGCATAAGATCACCCGTTTTATGCAGCCTGGAGAATGGGGAGGGGTCGGGGGTAATGAGGATGACCTCGTCAGCAAAGCAAGCGGCCGTTTCGACCGCCCACACCGACTCGTGATCGCCTTTGTTGTCAAGTACGTAGACGCGCCGTTGGTGGGCGGGTAGGGGACTTTTTAGAAGGTCGGAACTTGAGATCCAGTTATGGTAGCCAGCCATTGTCGAATGGCGACTTGATCCGACCGAGCCAGTCGCAAGGAAGAGCGGCCCCCGCTCAGCCAATTGTGCTATGTCATCTGGAAATACTTCTGTTTCGGTAAAGGTTTTGATCCGCCCTTTCTTGATTCGAGACAAATAATGGTTGAGTGACCTGGACCATACTCCGCCGACTCCGGCGTTCGAAATCAGTCTCAGAGCGCCACCCAGTTCCAGGTGCTTCTCAAAGAGCTCAATTTCAAATCCAGCTTCGGCGAGCGATACGGCTAATTCCATTCCTGCGGGACCAGACCCGACGATCGAGACGATCGAGTTTTTGATCCGCCGAGTTGGCTTCAGGCGGGTCTGGAAAAACCCCTTGGGAGTTAGTTCTAGCTCATATCCGGCGTCGGGATTCAGCTGGCAGCTGACTGTCGGGTTTGAAACGTCCTCGACCAAGCAGGCCTGATTGCAAAGTACACAGCCGATCGGTTCCTCTAAGAGCTGAACCTTCTTGATCAGGTCGGGGTCGGCGATTAGTGCCCGGGTCATTTCGACCCCGTCTGCATCGCCATCCTCGCAGACAGACTCTGCAACGGCAACTTGGGTCACCGATCCTTGCAGGTAAATAGCGAACTTGCCGTTTGCGTCTTCGCGGAGTTTTCTACTCAGTTGATTGTTGAACGCCTGTCTTGAGTGGAAGTCGGGTCGAAATGCTGACCGGGTGAAGATGGATCCGACTCCGACGGTGACTAGATCGCATTGCGCAGCAAGTCCGACGACCATCGGTATCAGTTCTTCTGGACCCAACCCTCCCCAAGGAGCCAATTCGTCCAGGGAGACTCTCAGCGCCAGTATCCCTTTTCCTAGCCCCGAACGGACCCGCGAAATGACCTGGGCTGCGAATAAGGTCTTTTCGAGTCCATAGCGGTCGGACCTCATGTTGGTCAGTGGAGATAAAAAGGCTCGAATGAGGCTCCTGTACGCGAGATTTAATTCAATTCCACCAGCACCAGCGGCCATAGCCGCCAGGGTAGCTGATTCATATGCAGCCAGGATGTCTTCGATTTCATACTCTTCGAGCGCTTTTGGGAGTTCTCTCGAGACGACGTCGGCGACGGGTGAGGGAGCGAGCATTGGCAGTTGGGAAAATGCAGAGCTTCCCTCGGCCCCGCAATGGCCGATTCCGGCCAGCAGGAGGCAGCCGTTGTCTTTTGCAGTCTTGGCGAGAGATGACCATGCCGGCGTGCAGTTTTTTGCCAGTGGTGATCTCTCATATGGCCAGTCCGAATCATTTACCGAGGCCTCTTCCGTGACGAGGATCCCTACTCCGCCTTCGATTCGTGATCGATAGTACGCTATCCATCGTTCGCCCGGAATACGCATTTTGGACAGGTTCGTCTGGTGGGATCCGAACTTGATACGGTTTTTTACCACCAGTTTGCCTATATGGAGTGGCTTGTCCAGAAGCATTAATCCTCCGGAGTTGAATTGGAATGGATCTTTATGCGGACCCGCCTGGAGTGCGAGAGGTCGGCTGAAGGTACTTCGCAGCCCGAGGAAGACGGTCCTGCTTTGCCTAACACACAGTCGGGATCCGGTCCGTCGAGGCTGGTTCCGGTAAAAAATTTGGTCGAAATGCAGCCCCCTTGGCAGCTCTGATATCCCACGCAGCCCTCGCATGATTTCGGCCCTTGCGCCTTTCTCATAGAGTTGAAAAGCTCGGAGTTTTCCCAAATCCCCCGAAAGCCGCCTGGTCCCGAAATGTTTCCGGCCCGAAATGTTTCATGAATTGTGAAAGGGCAGGCGTATACGTCCCCAATCGGGTCAACAAGGCAAACGACCCTTCCCGCCCCACAGATGTTCATGCCAGCCACTGGAGTGCCCAACGGGCTCAAATGGAAGAACGAATCACCGGTCAAGACGTCGGGGTGCGCACGGAGCCATTGGTAGAGCGAGACGTTTTCCTCGGCTGATGGATTGAGGTCACCAAATACCTTAGATCCTCGACCCGACGGCCTTAGTCTGGTGACGCGAAGCTCGGCACGATAAAAGGATGCGAGCTCGTAAAAGCGGTCGAGCTGATGGACATTACTCCTAGTCGCCACGGTAGAAATCTTAAAAGTGATACCGTTGCGACGCGAAAGGGTATCCATCGCCTTGAGGGCTCGGTCGAAAGAGCCAACCCCCCGGATCAAGTCGTTTGATTCTCGATCTGGGCCGTCAATCGATATTTGAACGTCTGTATATCTGAATCCATTAAGTTCCCCGGCGAAGGTATCGTCGATAAAGTAACCGTTTGTTGAGAATTTGATTCCGATCCCTATCGAGTCAGCATGGCGGAGTATCTCGAGAAAGTCCCTCCTGATGGTAGGCTCTCCTCCCCCTATGTTGACATAGAAGATTCCCATCTCCTTGAAGCTATCCAGGAGGCCGAGAGCTTGGCTGGTGTTCAGCTCTCGAGGGTCTTTTAGACCAGAGGCCGAAAGACAGTGTATGCAAGACAAGTTGCAGCCATAGGTGAGCTCCCAAGTTAAGCAGATGGGGGCGGACAGACCGCGCTTCAGGATGTCCTTTGCAGCCTTGGTTATCCCAGCCGTCGCACTAGCCCGTGGTTGCACAGATCACCCCTCGGCTCTCTAGGTCATTCATAGCACCAATAATCTCCTTCCGGTCGCGTGACGCTAAGACCTGGTCCATCGCCTCTCCTAGGCTTTGGTAACCTCCCATTGCCTGGATGATCGAGATGAGATCGACATCGACCATTAGGATCAGCTTTTGGGTTAGCTGGTTGTAGCTGATCGCCCCGAAAGACTCTTTCCTTATAGCGATCCCATCGGCCAGTCGATAACGGAGTGCTAAGTCGACCACCTATCAGTAGACCCCGCACATACCATCTATGGAGATCTCAAAAATCTCGATCTCAGAGGGCTCGTCGTCGCCTTTCAACCGGGCCAATTCTTCCGCAGCGCTATCATTTTGCGGGTTTGCTATCGCGGAATCTAAATTAGTCTCATTCGTCATAGCCAAATCCTAACCAAAAGGCGAGCGACAAGTGGTTCAGGGCAGTCCGATAAGAGCTAGTTAAAGTCGAAAAGGATTTTACCTTGCGAGCGACCTGATTCGAGGAGATCGTGGGCCGCCGCAGCGTCTTCTGGCTTGAAAATTTCGGCAATTTGGAATTCGACTCCCAGAACTAGCAGATCCACTGCCCTTTTCAGGATCGGTTTGACTTCGTATGGTCTCTGATTGCGCAGGTTGGAAAAGGAGTAGCCGATAATGGATCGCGAGGTCGGGTGGAGCTTGTTCGACGGCATAATCCCGGGTTCGCCAGACGCCATTCCGTAGACGACAATGCGACCAAAGGGGGCAAGCATGCCAGAGTCTTGATCAAAAGTCCAGCCGGCGACTGAATTGAAAATTGCATCTACCCCAACACCGTCGGTTTCCCGCAGGACCTGGTCGGCGTATGCCGTCGCATTGTCGCCTCGGTAGATCATGGTTGAAGTAGCTCCTAGCTCTTCGGCCCTCGTTACTTTGGAGGGAGAGCCGACCAGCGCTATAACCTTGCTCATTCCCATCCGTACTGCGAGTTGAACTAGTATCTGACCTACCCCTCCGGATGCCGCATAGATAGCGATCTTCTCACCTGGTAGCACCCTGGCGGCCCTCTCAAGAAGTTCTATCGCCGTGCAGGCCACCAGTGGACTTGCAGAGACCCTAGCTACTTCCAATTCTGGGGGAACAATTGTGACAAGTGATTGCTTTGCAACCAAATAGTCAGCCTGACAGGCTGACGAGAAACCCATAACTCTTTTACCGACGAGCTCTGGTGGCGTAGAGTCCGTCGCTTGCACTATCCCAGCGAAATCTAGGCCCCCAACATAGGGCATCGAATCTGTTCGATATTGTCCCTTTCGAGCCATAATGTCGGCGAAATTGAGGGAGGCGAACTCGACTTTGACGAGAAGCTCATCTTCTTTCGGGACCGGGATCGGGATTTCTTGGACGACTAGATTGTCCGTCGAACCAAAGGCGTTTATTTGTACTGCCCTCATCTTTTCTCGACTCCTTTGAGTGATGGATCGGCAAAGCACGAGTACCTTCGCTTGGTCCACACTAATACTTGATTGATCTTGTCTTGTCCCGGCCCAAAGCTAAAGGACTCAGCGGTTTATGGGTTGGTATCGATAGCGTCGATTTCGGTAGAAACGAGGATAGTTTTGTAGCGAGGGACTTGTCTTACTAAAGAGGCCGAACGCTATTACGTGACTACTTTTTTGTTCTCCAGATACGCCAGGTGAACCAGGAGTAAATAGTCAGTCCCAAGCCACGTCTACCCCTTATGTCGGTTGGATTTATGAGAGTCGGTTGACTTTTAGAGCTGTGGTGGATCGGAAATGTGCGAAAGGTTCGCTCCGGACTTAGTATTATTACCAATCGGTAAGTAAGTCGAATGGCTCGAGGATGTTCACATTACTTTGAGGGCGATCCAGAGGTTCAATTAGGAGGACCCGTGTCTTTTATCAGGGAAGCACATGGAACCAATGCGGAGATTCATCCGTTTGATCAGACGGGGATAGTAAGGGGTCCCGACGGAATCTTGCGATACGAAGGTATAGCCACCACAATCACCGAAATGGTGCAACGATCAGTAGAAGGGTATCGATCCTCTGAGGCGCTGGTCGAACTGGGAGGATCAAGGGTAACCTTTGGCGAACTTTGGGATCGCTCGACCGCCTGTGCTGGCGGGCTTGTGGCCAAGGGTTTGAAATCTGGAGATCGAGTGACCCTTACGCTGCAAGCCGGGGTCGACTGGGTCGTTGGGTTCTTGGGTGTCATTTTTGCCGGAGGAATCGTGGTCCCCGTAAATACCAGGCTTACCGAGAAGGAGGTTGAGTTCGTCATCTCCGACTCGAAGGCGAAATTTGCCATAGATACCAAGGAAGACCTCCTCGGAAATACTCGTTACGTGTATCAAGACGCCTTACCGACCGATAGTGCGGCAATCTTTTACACTTCAGGGACCACCGGCTTTCCAAAAGGGGCGGTTTTAACCCACGAGAACTTCGTCGCTACGGTGGAGAATTGCAGGAGGGCCGCAGGGCTTAGAGCTGGCGAGATGAGGAGCCTAATCTCGGTTCCGCTTTTCCATGTAACTGGATGCAATTCACAGCTGATGCCGGCGCTGGGACTGGGTGGAACGAGTGTAATTATGCCTGGCCTCGATTTGAGGCTCTTCTTCCAGGCTATGAGGGAAGAGTCAATTAATCTCTTGCTTTCTGTGCCTGCAATCTACTGGTTAGTACTTAACACTCCGGAATTTGCCTCTTTGGAACTTAGCAGGGTTGGCTGGGTACTTTATGGTGGTGCGCCAACGCCCCCGAGCCTTGTCCAGGCGATGAGGAGGGCATTTCCAAACGCAAAGCTTGGTAATGGTTTTGGCCTTACCGAGTCTTCAGCCTTGGCAACTTTTCTACCGGACCGTTACGCTACGCTTCGACCCGAGACGGTGGGGTTTGCGGTACCAGTGATAGATGCAGCAATATTCGAACCCGATCCAGACAGTTCTATTGGTGAGCTCATGCTACGCGGCCAGAGTGTTTCTCCATCGTACTGGAACAACCCTTTGGCCTCCCAGAAAACCTATGTCGATGGATGGTGCATGACCGGCGACATGGCTCGAATCGATCAAGAGGGTTTCGTGACGATCGTGGATCGCAGGAAGGATATGGTCAATCGGGGCGG
>JAKAPB010000032.1 GCA_021823045.1 Actinomycetes bacterium
ACTCATAGTCAAATATCCGTGTGCTATCGTCGTGCCAAAGGGACCCGAAGCCGCCCTCTCTGGGTCTACATGTATCCATTGGTGGTCGCCGGTAGCATCGGCAAATAGATTGATCTGTTCTTGAGTAATTTGGTGCCAATCGGAGTACCCAATATGCTCACCGATTTTTGCCTTTAGCCCGGCAATTCCGTCAATTTGTTGTGCCATAGTAAAAGTTCTACCAGCAATACACTAACTAGTGGTCGCGTCAAAGGTTATTGGAACCATATTTTTTGATATTCTCTACTCGAGGGTGCGAGTAGCGCTACCGCTAAGGCGACTTCAAAGAACAGATTGAATATTCCGACCGCAGCGAGCACCGAAAACCCGTATTGTATGGTGTAGTAGACCAGATAGGCCAGGGGAAGTATCGCCGCAGTTACGCCTGTGTAATACCCCCACTTCCGATCGTTCGCAATCCCCATTCCACCGGCGACGCACAGAGCTGTCAGAACCAGAAGCAGGAGATCAAAGCCTCCCAATAGGCCATTCAACAGATCGAACGCGGCTGTGACGTATAACAGCATGACACCATATTGCAGGGCCTGGGGCTGAGACTTATTAAGCCATTTACGATTCACTAAAACAGAACTCCTTCAGATACTTTTTGCAAGTTCCGGGCTTGATCATATTGCTTGACCTGGTGGGAACTAGTGCTTTGTCGGTCAACGCCGAGCTTATTAACCCACCGTTAACCACCCAATCCTTGAACACAAGCCTATTCTGACGAAGCTATCTCAGAAAATGCTGTGACGTTGGTCGAAAGTCGCCTGGCCTTTCCGACGGAATGGTTCCTATTAGCTAACTGACCGCAGGCGGCGGCGATCTCGGCACCCCGAGTGTTTCGGACCGTTACATTGCAGCCTAGGCCCTCCAGAAGGGATGCGAATTCATGGACCCTTGCAAGGCTGCTCCCGGTCGTCGGCCAACCCGGCGTCGAATTAAGCGGGATGAGATTAATATGGGCCCCCACATCCGAGGCCAACTCCGCAAGCTCTTTGGCGTCCTTATCCGAATCATTTATCCCATCCATCATCGCCCATTCAAAACTCACGCGACGATTGGTGGCATTTCTGTATTCGTTGATCGCCCCCATTAGAGCCGAAATCGGATAAGTCTTATTGATCGGGAGCAGGCTCGAACGTAAAGCATCATTTGCGGCGTGCAGTGACACCGCTAGGTTGACTTGGATAGGTACCGCCGCGAGACGACGAATTCCGGGGACGATGCCTACCGTCGACACGGTGAAGCTTCTTGCTCCGATTGCAAATTCCTGATTCATTACCTCTATCGCCTTTATCAGTGAGCCAAAATTTGCGAGTGGTTCACCCATGCCCATAAAAACAACATTGGAAACCCTTTGATTCGCCCCTAATGCCCTGAGGCGCCTAGAAGCGATGAAGACCTGTTCTACGATCTCGCCAGAAGTCAATTGCCTAAAAAAGCCAGCTTGACCTGTAGCACAAAATCCACACCCCATAGCACATCCCGCCTGGGTAGACACACACACGGTGTCTCTACGCTTGTAGCGCATCAGCACGGTCTCTATCTGGTTCGAACCTTGCAACTCCAAGAGCCACTTTATGGTCGTCATGTTGTCAGATTTGAGTTCCGAAACTACCTTTAACGCTTCGGGCAATATTTCTGAAAGCCGGTCCCGGAGGGACTTTGGTAACGAAGTCAGTTCACTAGGTAATGTAAAGCCTCGGTAGAGTCCTTCCCAGACCTGTTTGATCCTATAATCGGGCTGGTCTGCTAGTAGTTTTGACCACTGGTCGTATTCAATGTCAAAGATAGACTTATATGAGGGTAGGGTATTATCCATGAGCGCTGCTCGTTTCGGGGTAACTGGTTTTTTAAATCGTAATACGGATCAGCCCACTACCAAAGCAGCTGGCAACGATACCAGTGGCGCTGAGGTCATGGGCCACGGTGAGCATAGAGACATTACTGGCGGTGCCGCAAGGGCTGCGGTGTTCGGTGTTTCTGACGGCCTAGTGACCAATGTATCTCTGATACTTGGAGTTGCTGGCGCACACCCGAGTGGGGGGTTCGTCAGGCTGGCTGGCCTAGCGGGTCTTGTCGCTGGTTCTTTTTCGATGGCTCTCGGTGAATACGTATCGATGCGAGCCCAGAGGGAACTTTTCGAACGCGAGATAACCATCGAGGCAGAAGAGATAGCCAACCGCCCTGAATCTGAAACGAGGGAGTTGTCCCGACTCTACGAGAGCCGAGGAGTCCCCAGGGATCTAGCCGATCAGATTTCGAAGATCCTCATGTCTGACCCGAAGGTCGCACTCTCAATTCACTCAATGGAGGAACTGGGTGTCCACCCAGATTCGATAGGGTCACCGATCCAAGCCGCAGTCTCTTCGTTCTTGGCTTTTGCTCTCGGAGCCATCATACCCCTGTTTGCCTGGTTCTTTCTGGCGGGTTCGACCGCCGTGTGGATCTCAATAGGCGTTTCATTTGTCGCTTCGTTACTGGTTGGAGGGGCATTGGCAGTTTTCACGGGCCGCTCGATTTTCAAGAGCGCTGCCAGGCAGGTGCTCTTGTCCTCCTTGGCAGCTGGAGTGACATATCTTGTCGGAACGCTAGTTGGTCACACGGCGTAGGTGTTTTGGCGGGTTGACCATATACGCTTATAATTGAATACTCTATAGGGTATATGTTGGCAGTTCAAGTCTTTGTTAGGTTATCGACGATGAGCTGAAGCACTGCACATGAATACGGAGGCAATTATAAGTGTCAGGTTCGACAATTTCTCAAAGCGACACCAACGGGTCCGTTGAAGCGGTCACGTTTTATTTTGATCCAGCCTGCATCTGGACCTGGGTGACTTCTCGATGGCTAAATAACCTGGCAGAGCAGGGAGTAGTTAAGGTTAGCTGGAAACCATTCAGCCTTACAAGGTTGAATAGGGGCAAGGAGCTACCGGCTGAGAATCGCGCAAAGTTAGCTGCTTCGACCAAGGCGCTCAGGGTGATCGCTGCCCTGGACTTGGCGGGTGAGACCGACAAGATAGCGAGCTTTTACACCAGGTTAGGAGAGGCTTGGTTCGTGAAGAAGTCGGACGATCTCGAGTTAGCCCTTAGGGGTATATTGAAAGAGCCAGATCTTGAGGCTTTCGCTAAGTTCGCCGACGATGCGAGCCTGGATGAAGAGGTCGAGCGGCACCACGATGCCGCATTCTCGCTCGCTGGTCCGGACGTCGGATCTCCGGTATTGAGATTTGCTTCAGGAGGATCGGCATTCTATGGTCCGATCATCCAGCGAATTCCCTCCAATGAGGATGGTATCAGGCTGCTCGAAGCAGTGCGGACTTTGGCCCAGCTAGAAGCGGTGTACGAACTAAAAAGGGGGCGTAGTGGAACGCCCGAAGTGTCGTAGTCGCCTTCGCATACGCGAAGAACTCGTCGGCGAAGCACGATTAAGTGGCCCTTAGTCTTGCGATAAGCCTCTGATATTCCAACAAGGTCGTTGCTTTGCTCAATTTCCCTAGGCGATCCTCCGGATAAATCAAAAAACGGGTAGATTCGCCGGGTTTCTGCAACTATGCGTTGCAGCTATGCTCGCTCGACGGGACATCAGCGGTGTATGCCCGATCTAAATGGTCTATTTTGAAACCTAATTCCTCGTAGAGCTTCAAGGCGGGAAGATTTCCTGAGTCAACATAAAGCATGGCTTGGGTTAAGCCCGCCTTGGAGAGCTGACAAAGGGCATAAATGCACATCTGGCGACCGATTCCCCTTCCAGCGAATGCTGGGTCGGTAGCTATAACATAAATTTCACCTAGTCGCGGCTCGTGATCAGAATGAATTTTTGTCCAGCAAAAAGCTGCGAGCTTTCCATCGATGTGGTGAAGGTAGAACCCTGAAGGGTCAAACCAAGTCTCCGCTTCGCGTTCTACAATCGTGTCGAGATGCCAATCTCCCTGCTCTGGATGCCAGGCAAAGGCCCGGTTATTAACGGCTAGCCATTCATCTTCGTCCTTACCGACGATGAAGCTTCTTGTGCTAAAGTTCGCTTCGGGCTTAAATTCGGTTGGCAGGGGGAGTCTCATCTGCAGTAAGTCCCTCCCTCTGGTCAGACCTGCCGATTCGGCGAGGGAGTCAAAGTATGCCGTAGGTTTGGCAATCCATAGGTGCAGATGCCCTCCGCCTTGTTTTGAAATTTCCCCTATCCCGGCAGTGAGTAACCTCTGACCCACGTCGGATTTATCATTTCGAAACTGAGGGTGAATGAGCAATTCGAGCGCCCAGGATTGGGTACCTTTCGATATCTGAAGGTAGCCGACCAACCGCGACATTCCGTGGATGTGGGCGGTAAGTCCTAGGACGCCTTTTCTTCCTCCTTGGACAAGATCGAGCCAGGTGTGGTCTTCTAGGGCCTTGTGAAGGTCCGTTGATTCGATCTCCTTGGCAAGTCGAAGGATCGATGATATGTCACGCTCGCCTACGCGCCTCTTGATCTCGATTCCATCCATGACCAACAAATTAGTATGTGTACAAAATAATTTGGAGGTCATAGCTCCAACTTGTGGAGGTGCTAGGTAGTAAACTCCAGCTGGATCCGTATGGGATTGATTACAAATTGTTTGCTGGGGAGCACTGTGAATCCGATTGTTCGGGTGGCTACGAAAGACGATTCGCTTGAGATAGTTCGACTAAGAAGGCTGATGTTCGAAGAAATGGCCCTGGGTCGGTCCCGCTCGGGGATTTGGGAAGAGGAGTGCGTCGCCTTTTTTGACCGAACGATCACCGATGGCAGCGTAATTGCGATTGTGGCTGAAGATAGAGAGTCAAAAGGCGAAGGCCTGCTTAGCACGACTGCGGCGATTATTTGTCCTCGCATTCCTGCCCCTGGTATAGCTTTCGCGAACGAAGCTCGACTGACTTCGATATTTACCGTTCCAAGGTTTCGTCGGGCTGGTCTAGCCAAGATATCGATGTTGTTGATGATGGATGTCTTAAAGTCAAAAGGGGTTGGCAGGGCGGACCTTGTTGCTTCCCCTGAAGCCGTCGAACTGTACCGGAATCTCGGTTTTAGAGAACCGTTAAATCGTGCACTCGTGTGGCAAGTTGTCGAGGGATAAATCCGAGGGACAAAAGTGTCGTTTTGAGACCAGTCGTTTTGTGCCCAGGTTTAGTGGGATAGCTCGCTTGGGCTCAACTCCAAGTTAGTGCCTTGACTACGACCAAGGGGGCCTAACATTTCCTAATGAAGGAGATAAAAAAAGAGCTGGTTCAAAGGTTGTCCACTCTCTACCCGGGTGATGCTGCTTCGCTTTGTGAACTTCGCTTCGAAGGACCTTTCCAACTTGCTGTAGCTACGATCCTCTCGGCGCAGTGCACCGACAAGGTTGTCAATTCGGTGACCAAGTCGCTATTTGGGCTTTTCCCTGACGCAAAGTCATTGGCAGGAGCAGATCTGCATAGGGTCGAAGAACTCATCAGACCAACCGGTTTTTACAGGAATAAGGCACAGAATATTATTTCGTTCTCTCGTGAGCTGGTAGAGCGGTACGGCGGGGACGTCCCCGACACCATCGATCGGCTGGTTGAGCTAAGTGGAGTGGGTCGTAAAACGGCCAATGTGATCGTGACAGTTGGATATTCCAAGCCTGGAATTGCCGTCGATACCCATGTAATTAGGCTAAGTAGGCGGCTTGGACTTACCGAGTTCGCCGATCCAGAAAAGATTGAGATGGAACTGCTGGGGTGGTTGGATCCCGAGGAAGCCGCCGCTTTCGGCCTGCGACTGATACTGCACGGTAGGCGGGTATGCTCGGCCAAGAAGCCAAAATGCCAAGTGTGCCCGCTGGGAGATATTTGTCCAAGCTTTAGCGATCTGTGATCAATTAACCACATCAAGTTAAACACGGATAAATTATCAAGTTAAACACGGATAAATTTGCGTAACCTGTGGCGACGGGGCCGGTGTTCAAAGATCACAAGTGTTCTTCTTGGTTGCTGCCACGGACCGCAGGGAACATATATCAACCGTGCTGAGATAGCGCGTGGATTTCGACAGCAAGCACCGTTCCAATCTAAAGTTGCCCGCTTCGACCTTTTCAGTCTGTTTTCATGCGTCCGAAATATGCGGCTGAAGGAAGAGACCGGCATACAAGTCTTCCTCATGAAACGACCTCGGTGAGTAACTGGGGAAGAAAAGCGACTGCCGGAGCTATAACTTCCTACAACGCCGTGCACGTTGACTGGAACCGCTAAGCGTCGGCCTCTTGGTTGAAGCATAGACCTACGCAGATCGAAAACGTTGATGGGAAGGCACACCTTGTCACACGCGCTACCTTTCTACTGCTTTACCGAAGAGAGGTAGGCTCAACGAAGCTGGTACCTTTTCAGGCGAACCGATAAATTCCAATCAAATTAGAGCCAGTAGTTCCGCAGATCAGACGCCGTTTTTACTGTCGATTCTGAGCCTTTTCCAGTCGCCTCACCGCAGATAGGATCGACCTTTCGGCTTGGTAGAGCTCCGAGGCGATCGCTTCCTGCTTTTCGGTGTATTTCTGATCGGCTAGTGCGGCGATCCTTTTGGCTATCTCACCTAGGCTGAACTCTAGACTAGAGAGTTCGGCTTTTATTTCTTGTGCCATCTATGTTCAATCTACCTAATCCGTGAGGTCTAACTGCGTGCAGCCAATGGGCGGTGTCTAGGGAGCATAGTTCTGAAAGTTGGGCGAGTCGATGTCGTTATTGGTCAGCAAGTGATATTTGGAGTGAAAAATTGCTAAGAGTCATCGATCTGAGCGGGGCTGGACCGGATTATTCGGGCGTTATCCCTCGACCAAAAATTGTCGGTGATCTTCCGGTTTCAGCTGTTAGGGATATTATTCAGCAGGTTAGAGAGCACGGCGACCAAGCGCTCTTGGATCTAACAAAGAAGTTCGACTCGGTGAGTCTTTTGAATATAGAGGTTACGCGAGACGAGATTGACGATGCCTACTCGAAGATCGATCCACAGCTTAGAGATGCGCTAGAGGCGGCTGCCTTTGGGATCGAGGAGTACCATAAGTTAGAGTTAGAGGAGCCAAAACACTTTGACAACCGCGGCATAAAGGTCATCCATAAAGCTATTCCTATGTCTAGAGCTGGATGCTATGTGCCGGGCGGGCTTGCCAGGTATCCATCTTCGGTCCTGATGACGGCAGTTCCAGCAAAGGTGGCCGGGGTCAAAGAGGTTTTCCTGGTAGTACCACCTACGAAGTCTGGTGGAGTTGATCTAGGCACATTGGCGGCGGCGAAGATCGCTAGTGTTGACCGGGTCTTCAAGGTTGGGGGCGCTCAGGCGATTGCCGCCCTAGCCTACGGGACCGAGACTATACCCAAGGTTGACACCATCGTGGGCCCGGGGAACGTCTATGTGTCCGTAGCAAAGCGAGAAGTCGCTGGACAGGTAGCTATTCCTTCCTCGTTTGCTGGTCCGTCAGAAGTGGTAGTGGTCGCTGACTCATCGGTTCCCGCTAAGTGGGCGGCAATGGACGTGATCGTCCAGGCTGAGCACGGTCCAGATGGGCTAGCCTGGCTTGTGACTTGGGATCAAAAATACGCTTTGGAGGTATCCAAGGAGGTCGAGACAATACTCCAAAACTCCCCGAGGGCGACAGAAACCCTTAGGACCCTGAGGGACGGAGGTTACGTTGCCCTGGTACGGGATAGGGCGCAAGCTCTTGAAGTTGCCAACGAGATAGCGCCTGAACACCTGGAGCTCCTTTACCAGCATGCCCAGGATGATCTCGATTTAGTACAAAATGCGGGGGCGGTTTTTTACGGCCCGTTATCACCCGCCAGCTTTGGTGACTATGTCGCTGGCCCTTCTCATGTCCTTCCCACATTCGGTTCGGCGAGGTTTGCTTCGGCCCTGAAGGTCGGGGATTTTATGAAATACATACACTTCGTAGAGGTCTCTGAGAGGGGATTGGATCAGCTTGGCTGGGTCGTAGAACGCCTGGCGCGGGTCGAGGGACTCTATGCTCACGAACAGTCCGTAGCGATCAGGAGGGGTAAAGAAGCGGAGGAAGGCGGGTTATGATCAGACCACGCGAGGGATTGGGCCTAAGAAAAGGGTATCACTCGCCTCAACTCAACGTCGAGGTCAGGCTAAATACCAATGAGTCTCCATTTCAACTTCCAGATGGGTTCTATCGGCGGCTAGCGGAGGTCACGCAAACCCTCGCCCTTAATCGGTATCCGGATCGCTCCTACTTCAAGGTGAAAGAGGTACTAGCCGAACAGTGTCGGGTAGAGCCGGAAATGATTTTTGCAGCCAACGGTTCCAACGAGGTAATCCAGAGCATCTGCCTAGCCTACGGGGGGCACGGTCGAAAGGCGATGGTTATCGAACCGACCTATGCAATGCACTCCCAGATCGCTCGCCACTGCGGCTCGGAAGTCGATATATTTCTCCGGGAACAGCCGCGCAACCTAGGATATGCCGAGTTCGAACGAAATTTGACCACATCAAGTCCCGATATGGTCTTTCTTTGCTCGCCGAATAACCCCACAGGTGAGTCGTTAGATCAGAAGATCATCGACCTGGCCATCTCCAATGATGACCTTGCTGTGGTCTTAGATCAGGCTTACGTGGACTTTGCGTCTACTCCTTGGAGGTATATATCTGCCAACAATGTCCTTCAGAGCAGGACATTCTCAAAGGCGTACGCCCTTGCGGGGCTGAGATTTGGTTACCTGATCGCCTCCAGGGAGGTCGTGGAAGTCCTCGAGGAGGTGGTGCTCCCTTACCACCTCGACTCGATGAAGCAGGCGGCGGTACTGTGCGCAACTGAGTTTGCGGGTCAAGTCGTCGAGGCCCATGCCGAGATAATTGCGCAAAGGGAGAAGTTGATCAAGGAGCTAAACGCGTTGGCTGTGGAGGCGTACCCATCGGAGGCCAATTTTGTCCTGATTGACTTCGGCGAACTTGATGCTAACTCACTCTGGAATCGACTAGTTGATAAGTCGATACTCGTCAGAAACTGTTCTGGATGGCCGGGCCTCAAGAACCACTTGAGGGTTACCGTTGGAAACGCAGACGAAAACCAGCGCTTCATCGAGGCGTTGTCTGAATTGCTACGATGAAAGGCTATGCCGCTAGTGGTGTTGCCAGGTTTTATCTACCGATCAAAGTTCATGTGGGGTATTGGTGCGAAAATTTGCTTTAGAACGCAAGACTAATGAGTCAGACATCAAGGTTTCAATTGAGCTTGAGGGTAGGGGGGTATCCAAGATCGACACCGGTCTTCCCTTCTTCGACCACATGCTCGCCCAGATTTCAAAGCATGGTGGTGTCGACTTAGACATTACAGCAAAGGGTGACCTTGAAGTCGATGCTCACCACCTTGTGGAGGATACCGGTATCGTTCTCGGAAAGGCAATCTCCGAAGCCTTAGGAGACAGGGCGGGTATAGATAGGTTCGCCTCGATATCTATGGTGTTGGACGAAACCCTCGTAGAAGTTGCACTCGACATGTCGGGCAGGAGTTTCTTATTTTATGAGGTCGACTTCCCAAACTACCTTCCGTTAGGAAACCCTGGATTTGAACCTCAACTATCAGAAGAGTTCTTCCGGGCTTTGGTGGGGTCGGCAGGTATGACCCTCCATGTGCACAAAGTGCGTGGTACAAACTCCCACCACATTATCGAAGCGATGATGAAGGGTTTCGGACGGACCTTGAAGTCAGCCGTAAGGATCGTCGATGATCGCGGCATTCCTTCGACGAAGGGAGTTTTGTAGTGGACTGCTCCGAATCCACACCCTATGGGTGGTCGGTGTGATAGCGGTTATCGACTACGGGATCGGAAATCTTAGATCGGCGTACAAGGCGCTTGTCGCCGTAGGAGCGGATACCAAGTTGATTGACGACCCTAGAGATCTAGGTCACCCAGATGGGATAGTTATTCCAGGCGTTGGTGCATTTGGAGCGGCCTTAAATGCCTTTCGATCTAGGGGATTTGAGGATAAGGTTCGAGGATTGATCGAAGGCGGGACACCGACCCTAGGTATCTGCGTCGGAATGCAGATGCTCTACGAAAGCTCTTCTGAGTCGAAGGACTCAGTCGGTTTGGGTATCTTGGATGGCAAGGTTGAACGGCTCTCTGAAGGTGTCAGACTTCCACAGATGCAGTGGAATCGCCTGGAGATGACCAAATTTGGCTCATCGGCGCTCTTTGAGGATGTAGCCGAGGGGTCTTGGGTCTACTTCGTGCACTCCTATGCAGCACCA